>JANPMR010000235.1:0-8256 GCA_031427055.1 Rubrivivax sp. | reverse complement strand
GCGCTGCCGTCGGCCGCCCACAGCAGGCGGGCGGTGACGCGCAACTGGTCGCCACGCCGCTGCAATGAGCCATCGACGATCCACTGCACGTCCAGGTCGCGGGCGGCGCGCAAGGGGTCTTGATCGGTGCCGCCCAGGCGCGTCACGGCGCCGACCGAACGCACCACCAGACCGGGCACCGTGGACAACCGGCCGATAAGGGCATCGGCCATGCCGAGCTCGAGCAACTCGTCGCGGCCTTCGGTCATCAGGGGCCGGAACGGCAGCACGGCCAGGGTGGCAGGGCGTGCTGCGACGCCGGCCGCCGGTGCACGTTTCAGCAGCCACCAGGTGCCACTGCCCAGGCCCAGGGCAGATCCGGCGGCCAGCGCCGCACCCAGCCAGCGGCGCCGTGGCAGAGCGGGCTGCGCCAGCGGCAAGGTCTGCACTGCGATGTCGATGCCGAGGGCGGGCGGCACAGGAGTCGCCAGCGCAAGGTCGGACAGCAAGATCGCAGGTGCCTCGATTGCAGGCTCGGTGGCTCGCGATTCCTGATCCGGCAACACCGTCACCGCCGCCACGAACCTGAAGCCCTGGCGCGGCACGGTCTGGATGTAGCGGCTGCCCTGGGTATCGTCGCCCAGGGCGCGGCGCAGCGTGGACACGACCTGGCTGAGGTTGTTTTCTTCCACCACCAAGCCTGGCCACAAGGCCAGCAGCAAGGCGTCCTTGGTCAGCAGGTCACCCGCGTTTTCAACGAACAAGAGCAGCGCGCTGAATGCGCGCGGCGTCAGGTTCAGCGCTGTGCCATCAAGGTGGCGCACGCGATGCTGCGAGCGCTCGAGCACGAAGTCGCCAAAGGCATAACGCTGCGGGGCGGGCATGACGCGGGTTCAGGCCTTTTCAGGAATCGTTCAAGGGCGGCTAAGGACGTCAGGTGCACGCAAAGGCATTGTGCCGTGCCGATCTGCATGTCGCAGCCGGCGCAACCCAGACACTCCCGGGAGACACCATGACCCATTCCAGATCCTTGAAGTCGGCCGCCCTCGTGGCCGTGACCGCTGCCGCAACCATGCTGCTGATCCAGGCCTGCGGCGGCGGCGCCGTGGCCCAGTCCACCGACGCCGACGCGGTAGAAGGGCAATGGGAAGCCGTGATCACGGTGCGCGACTGCACCACCGGCGCGACCATCCTCACCGCCAAGGGCCAGGGAGTGTTCCACCGCGGCGGCACGCTGACCGACACCAACGCGTCACCCCCCACGACGCGCGGCGTGGGGTTCGGCACTTGGCGGCGCGACGCCACGGGCCAGACCTACACGGCACGGTTCCGCTTTTACCGCTACAACCCTGACGGCACCCTGGCCGGCACGCAGCGTGTCACGCGGGTCTTCACCCTGTCGGCCGACGGCAACACACAGACTTCGACCAACACCTCGCAGACGCTGGACGCGACGGGCACGGTGCTGCAGAACGGCTGCGCCAGCGACGTCTCGACGCGGGTGCCCTGACCGGGGCGGTGCCGCCGCCGCATACTGATCGCCGCCACGAAAGCCCTCGATGAAGACTTTGCGGTCACTGATATTGCCGGCACTGATGTCGCTGGCCTGCGGCGCCGTCGTGGCCCAGGCGCCGCCCAGCCGGCCCGAAGCCGTGGGCATGTCGACCGAGCGCCTGCAGCGCGTGGACGCCTTCATCGCGCGGCTGTTGGCGGAAAGCAAGTTGGCAGGCGCCGTCACCGTGGTGGCGCGCCGCGGTCAGCTGGTGATGCTCAAGGCCCAGGGCCTGGCCGACATCGAGGGCCAGCGCCCGCTGCGCACCGACGACATCTTCCAGATCCAGTCGATGACGCAGCCCATCACCGTGGTGGCGGTGCTGATGCTGCTGGAGGAAGGGCGTTTCCTGCTCAGTGACCCGATCGCGCGCTTCCTGCCCGAGTTTGCCGACACGAAGGTGGTGGTGCCGCAGGCCGACGCGCCCGAAGGCTACGTGCTGGCAGCGGTGCGGCGCGGCATCACCATCCACGACCTGCTGACCCACCGCGCCGGCTTCATCGGCGTGCCGCCGTCCATCAACCCGCCGGCCGAGGCGCTGCGGCGCAAGGTGGCGCAGACCTTGCCCGCCAACTTCGACTTCACGCTCGAGCAGTACGTGAAGAACCTGGCCAGTTCGCCGCTGGACAGCCAACCCGGCACCACGCTGCGCTACGGCCCGGCCACCGAGGTGCTGGGGCGGTTGGTGGAGGTCGTGTCGGGGCGCACGCTGCCCGAGTTCTTTGCCGAGCGCATCTTCCAGCCGCTGGGCATGGTCGACACATCCTTCACCGTGCCGATGGACAGGCGAGCGCGCGTGGTCACCGCCTACCGCCGCTCGCCCGAACGCACGCTGGTGGCCGTGCCGCCGTACTCGATGGCGCCGAAGTTCTTCTCGGCCGCGGGCAACGTCTTCTCGACGCCGATGGACTACCTGCGCTTTTGCCAGATGCTGCTTTCGAATGGCCAAAGCCACGCTCCGAGCAGCGCCGATGGCAAGTCACCCGGCGTGCGTCTGCTCAGCCGCAAGTCGGTGGAGCTGATGACGGCGCGCCATGCGGAAGCGTTTCCGATGCCCTGGCTGGCCGGCCAACACGTAGGCCTGGGAGTGTCCGTGCGCACGGCAGGGGGCGAGTCGGGCTTGATCGGCTCGGCCGGCGCCTACGGCTGGGCCGGTGGCTACAACACCTATTTCCGCATCGACCCCAAGGAGGATCTGATCCTCATGCTGTTCGTGCAGCAGGCCCTGATCCCGGGCGAGCAGGAACTGCAGTTCGGCTTCCACAACACGGTGATGCAGGCGATCGTCGATTGACACGGCGCGCCTGCAGGTCCCAAGCCGGCGGCCTTCAGCGATCCGGCAGGTAGCGCACCGCCAGCACGCCGTGGATGGCGCGCAGCTCGGCCAGCACCTCAGCTGCCACCGGCGCTTCCACGTCCACCAGCGTGTAGGCCATGTCGCCGCGCGACTTGTTGACCATGTTGTGGATGTTGAGCCCGGCGCGCGCCATCGCGGTGCTGATCTGGCCCAGCATGTTGGGCACGTTGGCGTTGGCGATGGCCAGGCGATAGGCGCTCTCGCGCGCCATCTGCACCTGGGGGAAGTTCACCGCGTTGGCGATCTGGCCGTGTTCCAGGTAGTCGCGCAGCTGGTCGACCACCATCACGGCGCAGTTTTCCTCGGCCTCGCGGGTGCTGGCGCCCAGGTGCGGCAGCGCCACGACGCGCGGGTGGCCGTGCAGGTCGGCACTGGGAAAGTCGCAGACATAGGCCGCAAGCGAGGCCGCCAGCGAGCCAGCGCCCAGCGCCTCGAGCACCGCGGCGTTGTTGACCACGCCCTCGCGGCTGAAGTTGAGCAGCACGGCGCCGCTGCGCATGAGGCCGATGTTGGCGTCGTTGACGAGATCGCGCGTGGCCTCGACCAGCGGCACGTGCAGGCTCACGAACTGCGCGCTGCGCAGCACCTCGTTGACGCTGGCCGCGCGCTTGACCTGCGAGGGCAGGCTCCAGGCCGCGTCGACCGTGATCTCGGGGTCGTAGCCGAGCACGTTCATGCCCAGCTTGATGGCGGCGTCGGCCACCAGGCAGCCGATCTTGCCCAGCCCCACGATGCCCAGGGTCTGGCCCTGCAGCTCGTAGCCGGCGAAGGCCTTCTTGCCGTCTTCGACCGTCTTGTCCAGGTCGGCCTGCGCGGTGTCGAGCCCGGCCACGAAACGCAGCGCGGGCGCGATGTGGCGCGCCGCCATCAGCATGCCAACCAGCACCAGCTCTTTCACCGCGTTGGCGTTGGCGCCCGGTGCGTTGAAGACCGGCACGCCGCGCGCGCTCATCGCGGCCACGGGGATGTTGTTGGTGCCGGCGCCAGCGCGGCCGATGGCGCGCACGCTGGCCGGGATGGCCAGGGTGTGCAGGTCGGCGCTGCGCACCAGGATGGCGTCGGGATCGGCCACATCCTTGCCGACGCGGTAGCTCTCGGCCGGCAGGCGCGACAGGCCGCCCGCCGAGATGGCATTGAGTACCAGCACGCCCAGGCGCGGGGCGGGCGCTCCCGTCATCGCGCTAGGCATTCTTGGCCTCGAATTCTTTCATGTACGCCACCAGCGCCTGCACGCCCGCCATCGGCATGGCGTTGTAGATGGACGCGCGCATGCCGCCCACCGAGCGGTGGCCTTTCAGCTGCACCATGCCGCGCGCCTCGGCGCCCTTCAGGAAGGCGCCGTCCAGCGCGTCGTCGTGCAGCTTGAAGGGCACGTTCATCAGGCTGCGGCAATCGCGCGCCACCGGGGCGCTGTAGAACGGGGTGGTGTCGAGAAAGTCGTACAGCAGCGCCGCCTTGGCGCGGTTGTGGGCCTCGATGGCCGGCAGCCCGCCCTGCGCCTTGAGCCAGTTGAACACCAGCCCCGCGATGTAGATCGCATAGGTGGGCGGCGTGTTGTACATGCTCTCGTTGTCGGCCACCGTCTTGTAGTCGAAGGCGCTGGGCGTGCAGGGCAGGGCCTGGCCCAGCAGGTCTTCGCGCACGATCACGATGGTCAGCCCGGCGGGGCCGATGTTCTTTTGCGCGCCGCCGTAGATGAGGCCGTACTTCGCCACGTCTACCGGCCGCGACAGGATGGAGCTGCTCATGTCGGCCACCAGCGGCACCGCGCCGGTGTCGGGCGTGAAGTGGTACTCCACGCCGCCGATGGTTTCGTTGCTGCAGATGTGCACGTAGGCCGCGTCGGCGTCGAGCTGCCAGCCCTCGCGCGGCGGGATCGACGTGTAGCCCGTGTCGGCGGCACTGGCCGCGACATTGACCTTGCCGTAGCGCTTGGCTTCCTTGATCGACTTCTTGCTCCACTCGCCGGTGTCGATGTAGTCGGCTGACGCATGCCCGCGCAGCAGGTTCATCGGCACGATGGCGTTCTCGGCGATGGCGCCGCCCTGCATGAAGAGCACCTTGTAGTTCGCCGGCACCGCCAGCAGCTCGCGCAGCAACGCTTCGGCCTCGTTGGCAATGGCGATGAACTCCTTGCCGCGGTGGCTCATCTCCATCACGCTCATGCCGCTGCCGTGCCAGTCGAGCATCTCGTCGGCGGCCTGGCGCAGCACGCTCTCGGGCAGCGCGGCCGGGCCGGCGCTGAAGTTGAAAACTCGCGTCATCGAACAATCTCCATACGGGGTTGACCGCCATTATCGAGCCCGGCCGAGTGGCCGTCCGGCCTATGCCCGATGGCCGAGCCGCGGCCCCTCGTCGGCGCACCCGGCGTGCGTAAGAATCGCCGGCTCGATGAAGGGGCACCCATGAAGACCACCCTGGCGCGGCTGTTCGCACGGTTCGCGCTGCTCATGCTGGCTGGCGCAGGCGTCGGCACAGCCACCAGCGCTTTGGCACAGACTGCCGACGCCATCCAGGCGGTGCGCCTGCAGGGCGGCGAGCGCCTGGTGCTGGACGGCACGCTGTCGCACCCGGCCTGGCAACGCGCGCCGGTGTTCGACCGCTTCGTCGAGAAAGACCCAGTCAATGGCGGGCCGCCGCCACAGCAAACGCGCGTGCAGGTGCTGTTCGACGAGCAGGCCCTCTACGTGGGCGTGCGCGCGCTCGACACCGATCTGAGCCGCATCCGCGACACCCTGGTGCGCGCCGACGGCGTCTTTCGCACGCAGGACTTCGTCGTCGTCTACATCGACGCCATCGGCAGCCGGCAATCGGCGCAGTGGTTTCGCGTCAACGCCGCCGGCAGCACCGCCGATGGCATGCACACGGCGTCGGACGACAGCGAAGACTTCGCGCCCGACTTCGACTGGGACGCCGCGGTGTCGCGCCAGGCCGACGGCTGGACCGCGGTGCTGCGCTTGCCCTTTGCGTCGCTGCGCTTCGCCGAGGGCCGGCAGGACTGGCGCGTGATGGTGGGCCGGCGCCTGCCGCGCGATCAGTTTCACCTCGTCGCCTCGGTGCCGATCCCTCGCGATGCGCCCAGCTTCATCGCCCGCATGCAGCCGCTGCTGGGCGTGACGCTGCCCGAGCGGCATCGCTTTCTGACCGTGCGGCCCAGCGTCACGCTGCGCACCGCGCGCGACGCCGAAGGCCGACGCAATGACGCTGACCTCAGCCTGGACGTGAAGTGGCGCCCGCGCGCCGAGCTGGTGCTCGACGGCACGCTCAACCCCGACTTCTCGCAGGTGGCGCTGGATGTGCCGCAGCTGGCCGGCAACTCGCGCTTTGCGCTTTCGCTGGCCGAGAAGCGGCCCTTCTTCTTCGAGTCGGCCGACCTGCTGCGTTCGCCCACCGAGGCCTTCTACACACGCAGCTACACGGCGCCGCGCTGGGGCCTGCGCAGCACTTGGCGCGATGCGTCCGTCGCGGGCAGCGCCTTTGCCATCGACGACCGCGGTGGCGGCATCGTGCTGCTGCCCGGCGCCTTCGGCACCGACGCCGTCGCGCAGCCGGGTTCGCGCTCGCTGGCGGCGCGCGTCAAGGCCGACCGTGGCACGCTGCAACTCGGGGGCCTGATGGCGGCGCGGCGCTACGAGGCCGGCGCGGGTGAAAACGTGGTGCTCGGGCCCGACTTCGGCTGGCAGATCGACGACGCCTGGCGCGTGCGCGGCCAGTGGTTGCACTCGCGCACCGACGCTTTCACCGGCGGCCAGCAGCGCGACGGCGACCGTGCCTATCTGCGCCTGTGGCGGCAAACCGATGACAGCGAGTTCAACCTCAAGGTGGACGAGTCCGGTGCCGGGTTTCGCCACGACACCGGCTTCGTCAACCAGGTGGGCGTGCGCCGCGTCGAGGCCTTTGCCAGCAAGGGCTGGTTCGGCGTCGGCCCGTTCAATCAGTTCTACGTCAACCTGCAGACCGAACAGGTGCGCGACCTTGCCACCGGGCAGGTGGTGAAGCAGGTGGTGCGGCCGGGCATCTGGTCGACCGGCGCCAGCAACCTGGCGTGGTGGCTCGAGGCGTTTGTGCAGTCGCGCCTGCGCACGGCGCCAGGGCGGCCGCTGCTGGAGGAGTCGTTCATCGCCACCGGCCTGGTGATGTCGCCCGCGCCCTGGTTTCCGCTCGTCGATCTCAACCTGAGCGCCGGCCGGCTGGCCGACACCGTGGCCGACACCGTGCGGCCCGGCCTGCGCGGCAACCTCAGCGCCCGGCTGCGGCCGCTGGCAGCACTCGAGCTCGAGCCCAGTCTGGGGGTGGCCTGGCTGCGCAATGCGGGGCGCATGACTTACCACGAGACCGCCGTGCAGTGGCTGGCTGTGTGGCACATCGACGCCCGCCAGCATCTGCGATTGATCTTGCAGCGCAGCGCCCTCGACCGCCTGGCCGAGCCCGGCGTGACGGCGTACAGCGGCAGCGGGCGCACGAGCTCGCTGACCTACAGCTGGCGCCATTCGGCCGGCACCGTGCTTTACGTCGGCGCCAGCCAGTCGCGCCAAGGCGCGGGCGCGGGTGGCGCAAATGGCCGCAACGACGAGGCCTTCCTGAAGCTGCAGTTCGACACCGACCGGCTCGGATCGGGTTCCCCTTGACCCCGGTCAAGGTGCCGGGACGACCGCCGCCTAGAGTCATGGCGTGGGCCTGGGCCTTTGCCCGGGCGTGAAGAGCCGACCATGTTTCAACACATCCTCGTCCCCATCGATGGCAGCGAGCTCTGTGATCGCGCCACCGCCAGCAGCCTGGAATTGGCCAGCAAGCTTGGCGCCCGCGTGACGGCCTTTGTCGCCGAGCCGATGCCGCCGCTGCCCCACATGGGCTCCAACGCGTCCGTGTACTCGCGTGAGGCCGACGAGCACATGGCGCGCACAGAGGCCCACGCCCGTGAAGTGCTGGCCCGGTTTGCGGTCAAGGCTTCTGAAAAGGGCGTCAGCTTCGACGGCAAGTTCGTGCGCAGCGAATCGGTCGACCAGGCCATCGTCAATGCGGCCGAGGAGTTTGGTTGCGACCTCATCGCCATGGTCACGCATGGCCGCGGCACCTTTGGCGAGCTGATGTTTGGCTCGCACACCAAGAACGTGATGTCGCGCAGCAAGCTGCCGCTGCTGGTTTTGCGGTGATCGCTGCGGTGATCGCCGCGGCCGCGGCCGACGTCGAACGGGTGGACCTGATCGCCCTGATGACGGCCAGCGGATTGCGGCCCCTGCACCTGGGTGGGCGCACGCTGCTGCCGGTGGTGCAGGGCGGCATGGGTGTGGGCGTGTCGGCGCAGCGCCTGGCCGGTGCCGTGGCGGCGCAGGGCGCGGTGGGCACCCTCTCCAGCGTCGACCTGCGC
>JANPMR010000234.1:0-6660 GCA_031427055.1 Rubrivivax sp. | reverse complement strand
CCAGGCGCGCCAGTTCGGCCGTCATGCCACGGGCCCGCGCTTCGGCGCGCTGGCGGCCGCTTTGTTGCTGGCGCACAAAGGCCGCCAGCAGCGCGCTGAGCAGCGTGCCCAGGACCAGCTCCGCCCACGCGGCAGCGGTCGGCACCGAGGCCTCGAACTGCGGCGTGCTGTGGGCCTCCAGCGTGAACCCGCGGCCCGGCAGCGCCAACGGGCGCGACACCTGGTAACGCGCGGCGGTGTGGGGCGCGGCCGGCGCGCCCGGCGTGGCGGCTGCGCCGGACGACGCCGCGGCCGGGCTCGGGGCATGCTCGGCGGAGTCGTACACCACCGTGGCGCTGACGCCACTGCCGGCAGCCGGGTCGGGCGCGTCGATCAGCTCGAACTCCACCAGCCCGGCCTGTGCCTGCGCCACGCCCTGCAGCATCTCGGCGGCCACGATGGGCGCGTAGAGCAGGCCCACCAGCGCAGCGCGGCGCTGTGCCGGCGTGCCCGGGTCGGCGCCAGCGCGGAACAGCGGCACAAACAGCAGGAATCCGGGCGTGCGCCGGGCATCCTGCACCAGCGTGACGGCGCCGCTGAGGGCGGGTTCGCCCGTGCGCACGGCCTGCTCGGCGGCGGCACGGCGCACCGGCTCGGAGCCGACGTCCAGCCCCATGGCGCCCTGGTTGTTGCCAGCGGGCTCGATGTACTTGGCGACGTAGAGATCGCCATGGCTCTTGTCCTGCAGCTGGCGCACGGCAAACTGCGGCGCACCGTCGGCGCGCGCGGCGGCGACGAACGCGTCCACGTCGCTGCGCTCTACACGCTGGATGAAGCCCAGGCCGCGCACGCCATGGAAATCACCCGGCAAATCGCGCGAGTCCACGTAGGCGCCAAAGCTGGCCCGGTCGAGCCGCCCGTTGGCCGCATACAAGCCGGCAGCACCGCGCAGGCCGTAGATGGTCTGGCGCAGCCGGCGCGCAATGTCGTCGGCAATGCGGTCTGCGCTGCGCTGGAAATCGAGCTGCGCCTGGTGCTCGGTCTGCTCGAGCTCCAACAGGCCGGCGGCCACCGTCAGGCCCAGCCCGAGCAGCAAGACGGCCACGGGCAGGGCCGCGCTGGCACGCCAGCGTGTGTGGGCGCGCGGCGTCGCCATGGCCTTGTGCTCAGCCATCGATCTGCACCAGGGCGTGGCGGATGGCATAGCGCACCATGCCGGCCACGTCGTGCACCTGCAGGCGCTGGCTGACCTGGTAGCGATGGGCGTCAACCGTCTTGGTGCTCAGCCCCAGATCACGCGCAATCAGCTTGGTCGACTTGCCCTGCGCCACCAGGCGCAGCACCTCCATCTGGCGCGGCGACAAGGCATGGTGCGGCGCGCTGGCTGGGGCCGATGAGCCAGACGCTGGCCAGGGCAGGCTGTCCATCAGCGCACCCGAGGCGCTGGGGCTGAGGTAGCGCTGCCCGGCCATCACGGCGCGGATGGCGCCGGTCAATTCGGCCGCGCCGGCGTCTTTCACGACATAGCCACTGGCGCCGGCCTCGAACGAGCGCCGCACATATTCGGAGCTCAGGTGCATCGACAGCATGATGCAGCGCACGTTGGCGCCAAACTCGGCATGGATGCGCCGTGCCAGCTCGATGCCGTCTTCGCCGCGCAGCGAGATGTCGAGCATGGCGATGTCGGGCCGCGCCACGGCCATCGCGCGCAAGGCCTGCTCGCCGGTGTCGCATTCGCTCACCTCGGCGCCGAGGTCGCGCTCGAGCAGACCGCGCACGCCGGTGCGCAGCAAGCTGTGGTCGTCGACCAGCAGGATGCGCAGCGGTGCGCTGGCTTGGTTCATGTTTTCTCCCCAACGCGCGCAGGCAGACTGGCCTGCACCACCGTGCCGTGACCGGGACGCGAATCGATGCGCAGCGTGCCGCCCAGCAACTCGATGCGCTCGCGCATGCCACGCAGGCCATGTTGCGTGGGCAGGCAGGCTGCAGCCGTATCGAAGCCGGTGCCGTCGTCGGTGATGGTCAGCGACACGGTGTTGTCCTGCCAATCCAGTTCGAGCTGCACGGTGCCGGCACTCGAATGCCGCAGGGCATTGGTGACGGCCTGCTGCCCCACCCGGAACAGGCCCAGCAGACTGGACGCCGCCAGCGGATGCGCGCGCCCGGTCTCGTTGCATGACACGGCCATGCCGCTGGCGCGCGCCGCCGCGCTGCACACGCTGGCCAGCGCCGGGCCGAGCCCGAAATCGCGCAGCTCGCTGGGCCAGAGGTCGCCGCAGACCTCGCGCAGCCGGCTCAGGGCCATGTCCACCAGCGGCAAGGCTTGATCGATCTCGATCTTGCGGCGCGCGCTGGGCAAGTCGCGGCGCGCCGCGGCGCCCAGATGCAGCTTCAGCAAGGACAGCACCTGGCCCAGGTTGTCATGCAGCTCGCGCGACAGGTTGGCCATCTGCAGCTCATGCGATTCAGACTGGTTCTGCGACAGCTGGCGCACACGCATCTCGGCCTCGCGCAGCCGCTCGCGCAACTGCACCTCGCTCGTCAGGTCCAGGGCCGTGACCACGGCGCCCAGGCTGCTGCCATCCTGCGCCAGCAGGGGTGCCGCGGCGCAACTCAGAAAGCGCTCCCTGCCGTCCTTGTCCAGCACCCGCGCCAGGCGAGCGGGCAGCGCCTGGCCTTGCCCGATCGCGCGGGCCGCGGGCGCGTCGGCGGGGCCGATGGGCTGCCCGGTATCGACCCACCAGGCGCCAACGGCGTGCAGGCCGTCGTCGTGCAGGGCGCCCAGGTCGCTCATCAACTCGGCGCCACACTGGCTGGCATGCAAAACGGTGCCGTCGGGCGAGGTCATCCAAAGCCCCACCGGCACCTGGTCGATGACGGCCTGGTTGAGCAGCTGTTGGTTGTCGAGTTGCTGCTGCAGCCGCGCCTTGTCCGTCTGCGCTTGCGACTCGGCGAGCTCGCGGTCGATGACCCGCGCCAGTTGCTCGAGGCGCGCCTTGGGCAGGAAATCGCTCGCCCCCGCCTTCAGCAGCTGCACGGCGCGCTCTTCGCCCACCTGGCCCGACATCACCAGCACCGGCAGCCGGGGCCAGCGCTGGCGCAAGGCCGTGAGGGTGGCCAGGACGTCGTAGCCCGGCATGTGGTAATCGGTGATCACCAGGTCGGGCCCGAAGGCGGCGATCCGCTCCAGCAGGTCGAGCGGGCCGTCCAGGCACAGCACATCCTCCAGGCCGGGGTACTCGGCGCGCAGGCGCAGCTCGAGCACCTCGAAGTGGATCACCGAGTCTTCGATGACGACAACACGCCGCAGCGGCGGCCGGGCGTTGGAGGGAGTGGCGACTTTGGGCATGGTCCTTGGCGAGCCGACACGGCCGACGAGGCCTGCGTAAGCCTGATGCGGCGATGCTAGGCCCGCCGGCGGTGTGCCGACGGTTGCTGCAGGCGCATGAAGGCCCGTCATTTCATCCGTTCCCATCCGCCGCGGCGGGCAACGATGGGACTGCGTTGGCGTTGCGATGCGCCCGCGCCTGTTCAGCCAGTGCCGCGTTGTCGCGCATCAGCCGGCCCAACTCGACCGCCTGACGCGAGGCCCCCAGGAGCTCTTCGTCGAGCCAGGGCTTGAGCATCACGCGCCCGGCGACGGCCGGGTTGACCGCCCTGAGCAGGAAGCTGTAGTCGGCCGACGCCGACAGCAGGATGCAGCCGCTGCAGGCGCGCAGCGTGTGCGCGCGGCGCAGCACTTCGATGCCATCCAGCCCGGCCAGACGGTAGTCGGCCAGGACCAGGTCGGCGCCCTCGCCGTCCAGGCTGTCCAGCGCCGCTGCCGACGACCGAAAGATCCGCACCCGCGCCACCGCGCCCCTGGCGCGCCAGCCGCGCTGCAGCACGCTGCGCATCGCATTGAGTGCGCGGGCGTCGTCTTCGACCAGCACGACATCGATGTCAAGAGGGTTCATGGTTGACGGCGGGATCCGGGGCATGGCTGTGGGTCGAGGGCCGTGGCGGCTACTTGGCCAGGCCATACAAGCGTTCGGGTGACATGCGCATCAGCAGCGGGCTCTCGCTGGCCAGCGACTTGATGGCGAAAGCCGGCAGCGCGGTGTTCCGGCGCGTGGTGTGGACGGTCGGCGCGCCGGACGCGTCGGTGACGGCTGCGGCAAGCGGTGTGTTCGCCGAGACGCCGCGGCGGATCACGACGGCCATTTCGCCGTTGGCCAGGGCGACGAAGTTGCCCGGCGGGTAGATGCCGTACTCCTTGATCAGGGCGCCGGCCATCGGGCTGCCTCCGGCGTCGCTGAACATCTGCCGCGCTGCCAGCTGGATCGGCAGTGCCGGGCGGTCGGTGCGCGCGCTGATCTTGGCCATGAAGACATCGGCCATGCGCAGCACAGCAGCCTCTTCCGACAGAGCGGTCAAGCCGGCCGGGTAGCCGCCGCCGCCGGGGCGTTCATGGTGTTCGATGACGGTCTGCAGCCAGACCGGGTCGGTCACGCCGGCCGCCTGCAGCAGTTCGAGGGCACGTGCCGGGTGGGCCTGGATCTGCGCCCGGCCGGCTTCGCTCAAGCGGCCCTGGACGGCAAAACTGGCCTGCACGTCGATGATGGCCAGGTTCATCGTCAATGCCGCCTTCACCAGCGTGCGCGTGCGCTCGGCGGGCCAGCCCAGGCGCAGCGTCGTCAACTGGCAGACCAGGGCGCAGTGCAGCGTATGCGTCAAACCATAGAGCTTGAGCCGGCGCACGTCCTGGCGCACCGATAGGTAGATCGCGATGTCGGGGTCGCGCTGCACCAGGGCCAGCAGGTGGGTCGTGAACTCGTCGCAGCGCTGGTCGAAGCCGGGCCCCTGGTCGACGCTCCGGAGCAGCTTGTCCAGGCGCCAGATGGCCTGCTCCCAGAGGTCGAACAAGGACGGCGGCGCCGTCTGCCCAGCCGTGCTGCGGTTGGCGATGAAAGCCTCGATCTCGGCGCGGTCGGCATAGACGCCGCGCGCCAGCAGGGTCTCGAGCTGGCCCGCGCTGGCGATGACGTGGCCGACCGCCAGCAGCAACTGGCTGTGCTCGTCGTAAACGCCGAAGGGCAGCGGCAAGCCGACCTTGATCTGGCCGGTCAGCAGGGGCAGGAGCTGCGTCGCCATGACGGTGTGGTGACCGGTTCAAGCACGCGAGTCGAACTGCAGGATCGAGCGGGCGACCTGGTTCAGCGCGATGATCTCGTCGACGCCGCCCATGGCGATGGCCTCTTTGGGCATGCCAAAGACAACGCAGGTCTCTTCGTTCTGCGCAATGGTGCGTGCACCGCGCTCGTGCAGCAGCTTCATGCCGCGTGCGCCGTCGTCGCCCATGCCGGTGAGGATGATGGCCAGCGCGTCCCTGCCGGCGCATTCGGCGGCCGACTTGAACAGCACGTCGACCGAGGGCTTGTGGCGGTTCACCGGCGGGCCGTCGAGCACCACCGCGTAGTACTGGCCGCCGGCCTTGCGCAGCTGCATGTGCTGGCCGCCGGGGGCGATCAGCACCACGCCGCGTTCGAGCCGGTCGCCGTCACGGGCCTCGCGCACGTTCATGGCGCAGTTGCCGTCCAGCCGCGAGGCATACATGGCGGTGAACTTCTCGGGCATGTGCTGCACGATGGCAATGCCGGGGGCGTCGGCGGGCAGCCCCATCAACACCGTTTCGATGGCCTGGGTGCCGCCGGTCGAGCTGCCCAGCACCACCGGCTTGTTCATCGACAGCGCGTGCAGGCCGGCGGCCGGCGCTCGCGGCGGCGCCACGGCGCGGGCGCCGGCCGCAGCCGCCGACGCAGCGCGCGGCCGCGACCGTGCCGCGGTCTTCAGCGTCTGCAGCAACTCGCGCCGCGAGTCTTCGAGAAACTGCTTGAGCCCCAGCCGCGGCTTGGCCACCACCGCCACGGCACCGGCCGACAGCGCGTCGAGCGCCATCGTGCTGCCCTTCTCGGTCAGGGTCGAACAGATCACGGTCGGGATCGGCGCCTCGGCCATGATCTGGCGCAAAAAGGTCAGGCCGTCCATGCCCGGCATCTCGATGTCCAGCAGCAACACGTCGGGCCGCGTCTTGCGGATCACCGGGCCGGCAATCAAGGGGTTGGGCGCGCTGCCCATCAGCTCGATCTCGGGGTCGCCTTGCAGCAAGTGCATCAAGGTTTGCCGCACCACGGCGGAATCGTCAACCACATACACTTTGATGACCATGAGGGTTCCCTGGGAAAAACTCAGACGGCCACCGCAGTCACCTGCGGCAGCTCGGGCCCGACGACCCAGCTCAAGCGGCGGTAGGTGTTGCCGCCGATGTCGTGAAACAGCACCGGCACACCGTCGTGCGCCAGGGCTTGCAGCACCCACTGCGCGTTGTCATCGCCGACATGGCCGGCGTCGAACAGCGCCGGGAACATGTTGCCGCCACCATAGACATAGGCCTCGCACAGCCTGGGCTCGATGCCGCGTGAACGCAGCAGCGCATACATGCGCTCCAGCGCCACGTCGGCGTAGGCCGCGCTGACGGTGGCGCCCGAGGCCGGCGGCTTGCTGTGCACGATGTGGCACATCGCGCCGACGGTGCGCCGCGGGTCGGTGAGGACGACGGCGACACAGGAGCCGAGCAGCGTTTCGAGCCGCTCGCCACGCTCGGCCAGCACGACATCGCCGGGGTGCAGCACCTGCACGCCG
>JANPMR010000233.1:0-2451 GCA_031427055.1 Rubrivivax sp. | reverse complement strand
CGGCACCAGTCGGGCTCGCTCAGCGTCGTCAGCTCGGTGCCACCGAGGCGGATCGAGCCGGCGACCCGTGCGCCATCGGGCAGCAGCCCCATCAGCGCCAGCGCGGTGATGCTCTTGCCGCAGCCCGACTCGCCGATCAGGCCCAGCGTCTGGCCGCGTTCGAGCGCAAAGGAAATGCCCCGCAGCGCATCGGCGGGGCCGCGTGAGGTGTTGAGCGTGACGCGCAGGTCGGTGACTTCAAGCAGGGGCACGCGGCAACGATAGCGCGTGCGCGGATCAACGCCGCCGCAGGCACCACGCGGCGCTCAACGCCGCCGCAGGCACCACGCACCGGCCGCCAGCATCCACAGCGTGAGCACGGTCACCGCCGCGGCCACCGGCACGTGCAGCGGGACGCGCAGCGCCGGCAGCAGCATGGCGCCCAGCAAGGCCGCCGAGACCACGCCCGGCGCCGCCAGCCAGGCCGGCATGCCGCCCCGCCGCCAGCCGCCGATGCACAGCAGCGTCAGCGCGAGCGCCATGAACAGGCTCACGCCCAGCACCACCAGCGGCGCGAAGGACAGCAAGGCGTCGGCGATCAGCAGGCTGCCCAGGCCCCGGTCGCGGGCCGCGTTGGCTGTTGACGCAGTGGCAGGGCGGGTCATGGTGAGGGTGTTCATGGCGGTGGGTCCTTGTGGTGATGGCGACGTGTCAGGCCGCGGGGGCAGCGTTGGCTGCGGCGCTTGGGCCGTGCCCGAGATCGATGAGCGTCTGGCGCAGCGCGGCCGGCGGCGCCGTGGTGGGCAGCGCGCCGGTGAGGGCCTGCAGCGCCGCGCCGTCCAGCGCGTGCGGCACGCGCCACAGGTAGCTCATGCGCGCCAGTTCGCGCCACAGCGGATAGACGGTGCCGACGGCGCGGATCAGCGCCCAGGGCATGCTGCCGTGGCGCCATGCGGTGGCCGGGCGCAGGCCGATGTCATCGGCCGCGGCCTCGATCTGCGCCAGCAACTCGCGGCCGGTGAAGGTGTGGCCTGCAAAGTGCAGCCGCGTGAAGCCCTGCGGCGCTTTGGCGGCCACGGCCGCGAACGCGCGTGCCAGGTCGGGCAGGTAGGCCCAGGCGTGCGCCACGTCCAGCGGGCCCGGGTAGACGAGCTTGCCCTTGCCGATGTCCCGGGCGATGGCCTGGTCGATCCAGCTGCCGCTGCCGCTGCCGAAGAAATCGCCGGCGCGGATGACGACGCCGTGCAGGCCCTGCGCGGTGCGGGCACGCAGTTCGGCTTCCATCGCGCAACGTTGGCGGCCCTTGGTGGTGGTGGGCTGCTCGGGCGTGTCGGGCGTCAGCCGCGCTGGCATGCCGGCGCCGAAGTTGTAGACGTTGCCCGGCAGCATGAAGGTGGCGCCCAGGCGCTGCGCCACGTCCATGCCCAGCCGGAACAGCGGCAGCGCCTCGGCGTCCCAGCGCGTGTACAGCGGGTTGACGGCGTAGACCACGCAGCGTGCGCCGGCGGCGCGTGCGGCCAGTGCGGCGGTGTCGGCCAGTGCGATCTCGACCGCCTCGGCGCCGCGTGGCAGCGGCGCCGCCGGTGCGCGGCGCATCTGCGCCAGCACGCGCCAGCCGGCGCTGGCAAAGGCCTGCACGGCGGCAGCGCCGAAGCGGCCGTTGGCGCCCAGGATCAGGACGGTTTGAGGGGTCATCGGGTGCTCCTGCTGTGATGCGATGGGGCAAGTTTGGGCGTGCGTGGCCTATTCGACAATTGCCGATGTCTGCAATCGAGATATACATTTCTGCATGACCGATCCGCTCGCCACTTTCGACTGGGCACTGGTGCGCAGCTTTCTGGCGGTGCTCGATGCCGGCAGCCTGATGGGCGCCGCGCGCAAGCTGCAGGCGCAGCAGCCCACGCTCAGCCGGCACGTGGCCGAGCTCGAGGCGCAACTGGGCACGCCGCTGTTCGAGCGCACCGGGCGCGGCGTGACGCCCACCACGGCGGCGCTGGCGATTGCCGACGCCGCGCGGCAGATGGAGGCCGGCGCGGACAGCCTGGCGCGCGCGCTGAGCGTCCAGCGCGAGTCCACCACGGGCACGGTGCGCATCACCACCAGCCAGGTGGCGGCCAGCTACCTGCTGCCGTCGGTGCTGGCCGCGCTGCAGGCCGAAGAGCCGGGCATCGCCATCGAATTGGCCGCGTCCAACCAGATCAGCAACCTGCTGCGGCGCGAGGCCGACATCGCGGTGCGCATGGTGCGCCCGGCGCAGGCCACGCTGGTGGCGCGCAAGCTGGCCGATCTGCCCATCGTGGCCTGCGCGCACGACAGCTACCTGCAACGCGCCGGCAAGCCGCGCCAGCCGCTGGACCTGCTGCAGCACCGCCTGATCGGCTATGACCGTGACGATTTGCTGCTGCGCGGCTTTGCGGCGCTGGGCTTTGCAATCACGCGCGAGAACTTTGCGCTGCGCACCGACGACCAGGT
>JANPMR010000232.1:0-3338 GCA_031427055.1 Rubrivivax sp. | reverse complement strand
GCGGCGCACGCGGCCAGCCACAGCGCCATCAAGCCGGCCAGCGATTGGGGCCGTGGCGCGCTCACTTCAGCCGCACCGGGTTGGTCAGCACGTGCAGCAAGGCCGCGGTCTCGGCATCAGGCTGGCCGCTGTAGTCGGTGGGCCGGTAACGCATCTGGAAGTTCATCATCACTCGCTGCGTCTGGGCGTCGAAGCTGCCCGTGCGTTCGACCTCAAAGCCGTGCTGTGACAGCGCCTTCTGGAACCACAGTGCGTCGGGCAGCGCCGCGTCGAAAGCCAGGCGCTGCAGGGCCACGCGCTCGGCGTCGGGCCAAGGCGGCGTGATGCCCAGATCGGCCAGGCGCCTCCAGGGGAAGGTGGGCCCAGGATCTTCCTTGTACGAGGGCGTCACCTCGCCGTGGCCCAGGATGCGGTCGGGGCGGATCTCGTGGCGCTTGACGATGTCCTGGATGAGCGGGATCAGCGCCTGCATTTGTGACTCTGGGAAGGGCTGGTAGATGCGCTGCTTGTCCGGCCCGAGCTTGAAGCCCGGGTGCACGATCTCGATGCCGATGCTGTTGGCGTTGAGCATGCGGTGGCCTTTCCAGGCGCTGGGCCCCGAATGCCAGGCGCGGCGGCTCTCGTCGACGAGGCGGAAGATGCGCGGCGGCGTCTCGTCACTCAGCAAGTAATGCGCCGACACCTCTTGCTCGGTCAGGATCTTCATCGAGATCGGGAAGTCGGCCACCGTGTAGTGGATGACGAGAAACAGCACCCGGCTGTCCTGCCCCTTGGCGCTGCGGCTGGTGTCGATGGCGATGCCGCCGGGCGTGGTGGTCTGGGTCAGGCTGGTGCAGCCGGACAAGAGCAGCGTGGCGATCAACAAGGCGAGTGTCTTCATGTCGGGATCCTGGCCGCGGCCATGCGTGCCGCGGCGTGATGGGCCGGCAGCGTGACGCGCTGCAGGGCGGTGCCGGCCGGCAGCGCGGCGCGCAGTGCGTGCTCGATGGCGGGATGGAGATCGAAGACACGGCCGGCCAGACCCAGCGGGCGCGGCCCGAAGCGGCCGATCAGCGCGCGCGCCAGCCGCGCCAGCTCAGCACCGGCGGCGTGCAGCAGGGCCATCGCGGCCGGGTCTTCGTCGGCCGCGGCGGCCACGGCCAGCGCCAGCGTGCCGAGCTCGCCGCGGCTGGCGGCCTGCCCGCCGCTGGCTTGCCCCGCGCCGTAGACCCATTGCCGCGTGTGCGCCCAGTCGGCGCCGCCGAGCCGCGCGAAGAGGTGCCGCGCCAGGGGCGATTCACGCCCGGCGCCGGGCGTCTCGTCCTCGGCGCGCCATACCGTGCGCAAGGCCTGGCGTGCGATCCAGTGGCCGCCGCCCGCGTCGTCGATCACGACCCCGCGGCCGCCGGCGCGGTGCAGCGTGCCGGCGTTGTCGATGAAGGCGGCAATCGAGCCGGTGCCGGCGTAGACGACGTAGCCCTCGCCGGGCGCGAAGGCGCTGTGGCAGGCCAGTTCGATGTCGGTCATGGCCTGCACGGCGCCGACGCCCACGCCCGTGGCGGCCGCCAGCATCGTGCACAGCAGCGGCACCTGGTGCGCGTCGAAGCCGGTGACACCGGCGACCACCGCACCCACCGCACCCACTGGGCCCAGATGAGCGACCTCGTGCGCGATCTCGGCCAGCGCCGCCTTGATGTGCCCGCGGCCCGCCGCGTCCTGCAACTGCAGAGCCGACAGGCCGGCTACGCGGCCCTCGCCGAGCAAGCCGCCGTGGGTCGACATCAGTGCCCAGCGGGTGCCCGTGCCGCCGGCATCCAGGCCCAGTCCGGCAGGGGTGGCGCGCGTGTGGTGGGCAGCTTCACTCATGCCCGGCATTGTGGCCGTCGGCGCGCGGCGCGCAGCCGCCGGGTCATCACGGGATGGCCGCGCCCCATCACCTGGCGGCATGGGTCGGCGCGCCACAATGCCGGCGATGATCAGACGCATCGCAGCGGCGCTGGTGGCCGCCGCCGCAGCCGCCCTCCTGGCCGGCCCGGCGGCCGCCCAGGACCCCTTGCCCGCGGCGGTGCAGGCCGCGCTGGCACAGGCTGGCGTGGGCGCCGACGCGCTGGCCGTGATGGCCTTGCCGCTGGGCCACGGTGCAGCGCCCTGGCGCCACCGCAGCGAGGTGCCGGTGCAGCCCGGCTCGGCGATGAAAGTCGTCACCGCCGTGGTGGCGCTCGACCGGCTGGGCGTCAACGCCACCACGCGCACGCGGCTGCTCAGCGTGGCGCCGCTGGAGGCCGGCGTGCTGCGCGGCGACCTGGTTCTGCAGGGCGGCAGCGACCCCGATTTCGGCGTCGCGCCGCTGACGCAGATGCTGCGCCGGCTGCGCGACGACGGCATCAGCACGCTGCAGGGCGACCTGGTGCTCGACCGCGGCCGCTACCGACCGACGCGGCTCGACATCGGCGAGCCGCCTTTCGACAGCCGTCCGGAAGGCTGGTGGAACGTCACACCCGACGCATTGCTGTTCGACGGCGGCCTGCAGAGCTACGAGATGCAAGCCGACGCCACCACCTTCAGCGTGCGCATGCGCCCCGCGCTGGCCGGCGTGCGCCTGGACACGTCTGCAGTCACCCTCACCGACCGCCCCTGCGGCGATTGGGACGAGGACTGGCGCACGCCGCTGGCCAGCGAGAGCGTGCCGGGCGTGCAGGGCGTGCAGGGCGTGCAGGGCGTGCAGGTGCGCTTCCAGGGCGCCTTCCCGCGCAACTGCAGCGAGCCCGAAGACATGCAGCTCTTTGACCGCAACGCGCTCGTCGGGCTGTGGTTTGCGCAGATCTGGCGCGAGCTGGGCGGCCAATGGTCGGGCGGCGTGCGCGAGGGCTCAGCGCCGGCCGATGCGCGCGAGCTGGCCGGCCACCGTTCGCGCCCCTGGGGCGAGGTGTTGCGCCCGCTGATGAAGACCTCGGACAACACGCTCACGCGGCTGCTCTTCCTGGAGCTCGGCGTGGCCGGCATGGCCGCCGCACCCGAGGCGCGCACGCTCGACATTGCGCGCGGCGCGGTGATGCAGTGGTTTGCCGAACGCGGCATCCCGGCCAGTGGGCTGGTGCTGGACAACGGCTCGGGCTTGTCGCGCGAGGAGCGCATTTCGGCGCACACCTTGGCGCGGCTGATCGAGTGGACCTGGTTCAGCCGCCATGGTGCCGACCTGCTGGCGGTGTTGCCGCTGGCCGGCGTGGACGGCACGCTGCGCCGGCGCATCACGGGCAGCCCGGCCACCGGCGTGGCGCGTCTGAAGACCGGCACGCTGCGCAACGTGGCCGCGCTGGCCGGCGTGGCCTACGACCCGCAAGGCCGGCCGTGGGCGCTGG
>JANPMR010000231.1:0-6364 GCA_031427055.1 Rubrivivax sp. | reverse complement strand
ACGAAGAATCTCTTCGGCGCGCGTGGCGTCACCGTCGGCCTCGGTCAGCGCCCTCTTGCATTCCATCATGGGCGCGTCGGTCTTGGCGCGCAGTTCGGCCACCATGCTTGCAGTGATTGCGGGCATTGAATTACTCCATTGAGTTGCGGGGGCAACCAAGCGGCGGCCGCGGAACCGGCTTTGCCGGGCCGCCAGCGGCGCCCCCTTGAGGGGGAAGCGCCGAAGGCGCTACGGGGGTGGGCCTCAGGCCTCTTCGCGAACTTCGACGAACTCGTCGCCGCCGGCCACGGCCTGCACCACCTCGTGGGTGGAGTTGGCCTTGCCTTCGAGCACGGCATCGGCAACAGCGCGCGCGTACAGCGCCACGGCCTTGGCCGAGTCGTCGTTGCCCGGGATCACGTAGTCGATGCCGATCGGCGAGTGATTGGTGTCGACGATGCCGATCACCGGGATGCCCAGCTTCTTGGCTTCGGCCACGGCAATCTTGTGGTAACCCACGTCGATCACGAACATGGCGTCCGGCAGCGCGGCCATGTCCTGGATGCCGCCGATGTCCTTCTCGAGCTTGATGAGTTCGCGATCAAACATCAGGCCTTCCTTCTTGATCATCGTGTCGGTGCCGGCGCCTTTGATGGCCTGCATGTCCTTGAGCTTCTTCAAGGAGCCCTTGACGGTCTTGAAGTTGGTCATCATGCCGCCCAGCCAGCGCTGGTCGACATAGGGCATGCCGCAGCGCCCAGCTTCCAGCGCAATGACCTCGCGCGCCTGGCGCTTGGTGCCGATCATGAGGATCGTGCCGCGCTTGCTGGCAAGCTGGCGGACGAACTTCATCGCGTCCTCGAAGAGCGGCTGCGTCTTCTCGAGGTTGATGATGTGGATCTTGTTGCGATGGCCGTAGATATACGGGGCCATCTTGGGGTTCCAGAAGCGCGTTTGGTGCCCGAAATGGACGCCGGCTTCCAGCATTTCACGCATAGAGACAGTCATTAGAAACTCCGAAGGTTGGGTCTAGAATCCCGCCGCTTCATCGAGGCCTTGCCAGCTACCGTTTACGGGCCACTGGACAGGGTCACGACACCTTGGTTCGGCTGGGTTCGCGATTGGTTTTCACGCTTGCTTTGCACGCTTGCTTTGCACTCTCGGCCGGCGCTACGCAAGTTGTCGCTCGATACCCAGATGCATCAAGCCGACTTCCACTGCAACGACCTCCCATGAGGCAAACCCAATGATTTTAGCATGCCCGGTGATGCCGTCCGATGTCGGAGTCCGCCTGTGCGCATAGAGATCGTCGGCGCCGGCATCGTAGGCGTCACCACAGCCTACGAGCTGTCGGCGCTGGGGCACGAGGTCACGGTGCTCGATCGTCGCGGCAGCGTGGCCGAAGAGGCAAGCTTCGCCAACGCCGGCGTCATCGCGCCGGGTTACGTAACGCCCTGGGCCGCGCCGGGCATGCCGTTCAAGGTGCTGAGCCACCTGCTCAGTCGCCACGCGCCGGTTCGGCTTGGCGGGCCTGCTGGCTTGGGCGCCCTGACGCATCTGCCGTGGATGTGGCGCTGGTGGCGCGCCTGCCGGCCCGCGGTGTACGCCGCCAACCGCGCCGCCATGCATCGCCTGGCTCATTTCAGCCGCGAGCGGCTGCTCGAGCTGACGCGCACGCTGCATCTCGACTACGAGCAGAACCCGGGCTACCTGGTGCTTCTGCGCAGCGAGCGCGATTTCCGCGCCGCGCAAGGCGGCCTGACGCTGCTGCGCGAGCTGGGCGTGGCCCACGAGCTCGTCGACGCCATTCGCGCCCGCCAGATCGAGCCCGGGCTGCGCACCTCAACCGCACTGCACGCCGCCATCCACCTGCCGCAGGACGGCGTCGGCAACTGCCGCCACTTCGCGCACCTGCTCAAGGCCGAGGCGCAACGCCTGGGCGCGAGCTTTCGCTTCGACACCGACGTGCGCAGCCTCACGCCCGGCGGCAAGCCCGTCGTGCACACCACCCGCGGCGATCGCCGCGAAACCGATGCCGTGGTGGTGTGCGCTGGCGTGCAGGCCAATGCGCTGCTGTCCTCCATCGGCTGCCGGCTGCCGCTGGCGCCGGTACACGGCTACTCGATCACGGCGCCGCTGCGGCATCTGGACAGTCAGCCCGACCTCGGGCCGCGCGCGGCCTTGATGGACGAACGCTTCAAGGTCGCCATCACGCGCCTGGGGCAGCGCGTCCGCGTCGCCGGCAGCGCCGAGCTCGGCGGGCCGCTCGAGCGCATGACACCGGCCGCCCTGCGCACTTTGTACAAGGTGCTGGACGACTGGTTTCCGGGCGCCACGCTGCCCCGGGAATCACAAGAGTGGAAAGGCGCGCGAGCGATGCTGCCCGATGGCCCGCCGGTGCTGGGCGAGAGCGGCGCGCCCGGCATCTGGCTCAACCTGGGCCACGGCTCCAGCGGCTGGGCGCTGGCCTGCGGCTCGGCACGCGTGCTGGCCGAGCGGATCAGCGGCCGCGAAGCCCCTTTGGACGCCAGCCGCCTGACCCTCGCGCGCCTTCGCGGCCAGGCTTGAGCCGGTTGACAATGGGCGCATGAAGCCGCCCGGCGACATTGCGCACATCGACGCCGCCGGCGGCCCATGGCCGCTGCATCTCACGGCGGCTGCGCGCGCCGTCGAACGGGCCGCCTTGGCCACGCGTGCGCCGTTCGAGCTGATGGCGGACGCAGGCCTCGCAGTCGCGCGGCTGGCGCTGGCGCTGGCGCCGCACGCGGCGCGCACTCACGTCTTCGCCGGCCCAGGCAACAACGGCGGCGATGGCCTCGTCGCCGCACGCCACCTCAAGCTCGCCGGCAAGACCGTGACAGTCAGCCTGCTTGGCGACGCCGCACATCTGCCCGCCGACGCCGCCCGGGCCTGTCGCGAGGCCGCAGCTTGCGGCCTGGACATCGAGCCCTGGCACGGCGCGCCGCCGCCGCACGACTTGGCCATCGACGCCTTGCTCGGCATCGGCGGCACACGCGCGCCGCACGGCGCGTTGGCGCAGGCCATCGTGTCGATGAACGCCAGCGAACGGCCTGTGCTCGCGGTCGACATCCCCACGGGACTGCATCCGGACACCGGTGTGCAGCTGGGCGAATTCGCGGTGCGCGCCACCGCCACGCTGTCGCTGCTGACGCTCAAGCCAGGTTGCTTCACCGGCCACGGCCGCGACCACGCCGGCGCCGTGTGGTTGGCATGCCTGGGCGTGCAGGACGCGCACGCCAGCGCCTGGCTGACAGGCCCGCCATCCCGTGCGGCGCGCGCGCACGCCACGCACAAAGGCAGTTACGGCGATGTGGCGGTGATCGGGGGCGCGTCGGGCATGGTCGGCGCCGCGTGGCTGGCCGCGCGCGCCGCCTTGGCTGCGGGTGCTGGGCGCGTCTACTGTGGCCTCCTGGACGACGCTGCCGCCGGTTACGACCCGCTGCGCCCGGAACTCATGGCACGGTCGCGATGGTGGCTCTCGCCGCCAGCCTTGCTCGCCCAGACCACGGTCGTCTGCGGATGCGGCGGTGGCGATGCCGTCCGTGCCACGCTGCCGCCCTTGTTGTCGCACGCCGCGCGACTGGTGCTCGACGCCGACGCGCTGAACGCCGTCGCCACCGACCCGTCGATGATGCAGTTGCTGAGGGCCCGCACCGCGCGCGAACGGCCCACCTTGCTGACGCCGCATCCGCTGGAAGCCGCACGGCTGCTCGGCATCAGCGTCGCAGAGGTGCAGCGCGATCGATTGACCGCTGCATGCGAGTTGTCGGCACGCACCGGTGCCACGGTGCTGCTCAAGGGCTCGGGCAGCGTCATCGCGGCCCCGGGCTCGGTGCCGTGGATCAACCCCACCGGCAGCGCCGCACTGGCCAGCGCCGGCACCGGCGACGTCCTGGCCGGCTGGGCAGCCGGGCTGTGGGCGCAGCAGCCTGGCGCAACCGCATTGGCGATTTCAAGGGCTGCGGCCTGGGCGCATGGCCACGCCGCAGACGGTCACGCTGCCGCGGCCGCCGGCGCACCGCTGCGCGCTGCCGATCTCATCGAACGCCTGGCCGCACGCTGACTGGCTCGGGCCGCGGCGCACCGCGGTCGGCGCCGAACTCAGCGGCGCGGGCGCGGCTTGGGCGCAGGTCGCACCGGCGCCGGCTTGCGTGATCGGCCCCCGGGCTCGCCGCTGGCCTTGCCCTTGTGGACCCGCGTTGCCGCCTTGGCCGCACGATCGGCCTTGCGCACGGCCTCGAGCTCATCGGCAGCCGACAGCGGCGTCGCACCGCCGCGCGGCTTTTCGGCGCGCGCCAGCAGGCGTTCGGCTTCGTCCTCGCGCACCATGCGGAAATCGATCTTGCGCCCGTCCAGGTCGACCCGGCTGACCTGCACCCGCACCCGCGTGCCCACGCCATAGCGAATGCCCGTGCGCTCGCCGCGCAGCTCTTGGCGTGCCTCGTCGTAGCGGTAGTACTCGCCACCGAGCTCGGTGATGTGCACCAGGCCTTCGACGTAGAGGGTGTCGAGCGTGATGAACAGGCCGACGCTGGCGGCGGTGCTGACGGTGCCGGAGAACTCCTCGCCCAGGTGCTCGCGCATGTAGCGGCACTTGAGCCAGGCCTCGACGTCGCGACTGGCCTCGTCGGCACGGCGCTCGTTGGCGCTGCAATGGCCGCCGGCGGCTTCCCACAGCGTCATCTCCTGCGACAGCGGCTTGGCGTGGCGGCCAGGCAACTTGCCGCCTCGGCGCACCTCGGGCACGCGTGTCTTTTCGCTGGCCACGAGGTGGTAGCGCCGGCCGGCCAGCAGCGACTTGATGACGCGGTGCACCAGCAGGTCGGGGTAGCGCCGGATCGGGCTCGTGAAGTGCGTGTAGGCGTCGTAGGCCAGCCCGAAGTGGCCGTTGTTGGTGGCGGTGTAGATCGCCTGCTGCATCGAGCGCAACAGCAGCGTGTGAATCTGCTGCGCGTCGGGCCGCCCTGCGGTGGCCTGCGCAATCGCCTGCATCTCGCCGGGGGTCGGGTCATCGCTGAGATGCACACCGATGCCCAGCGCCTTGAGCTGACTTTGCAACGCGATGCGCTTCTCGGGCGTCGGGCCTTCGTGGACACGGTACAGGCAGGGGTGCTCGGCTGTGGCGATGAAGTCGGCGGCGCAGACGTTGGCCGCGAGCATGGCCTCTTCGATCAGGCGATGCGCCTCATTGCGCGTGCGCGGCACGATGCGTTCGATACGGCCGTTCTCGTCGCAGATGATCTGCGTCTCGGTGGTCTCGAAATCGACCGCGCCGCGGATGGCACGCTGCTTGAGCAGCGCGCGGTAGACCTCGTGCAGGTGCAGCAGATGCGGCACCAGATCGGCACGGCGCTGGGCCTCGGGGCCGCGCGTGTTGGCCAGCACGGCGGCCACGTCGGTGTAGGTCAGCCGCGCATGCGAGTTGATGATGGCCGGGTAAAACTGGTAGGCCTCGACCTTGCCGTCGCCCAGCACCACCATGTCGCACACCATGGCCAGGCGCTCGACCTCGGGGTTGAGCGAGCACAGGCCATTGGACAGCTTCTCGGGCAGCATCGGGATGACCCGGCGCGGGAAATACACCGAGGTGGCGCGCTCGTAGGCGTCCTCGTCCAGGGCTTCACCGGGCTTGACGTAGTGGCTGACGTCGGCGATCGCCACCAACAGGCGCCAGCCTTCTTCGGCGGTCTTGCCGCGGCCGCGTTTGAAGGGCTCGCAGTAGACCGCATCGTCGAAGTCGCGTGCGTCTTCGCCATCGATCGTCACCAGCGCCACGTCGGACAAGTCGACACGGTTCTTGCGGTCGGCCGGGCGCAGCTTTTCGGGCAGCGCCGCGGCCTGCGCCAGTGTCTCGGGTGTGAACTGGTGCGGCACCTCGTACTTGCGCACCGCGATCTCGATCTCCATGCCCGAGTCGTCGATCTCACCCAGCACCTCGGCCACACGGCCTACCGGCTGCGAGTGCAGCGAAGGCGGCTCAGTGAGCTCGATCGACACCACCTGCCCGACGACCGCATTGGCGGTAGCGTTCTTGGGGATCAGGATGTCCTGGCCAAAGCGGCTGTCCTCGGGGGCGACGATCCACTGCCCACCTTCGTGCAGCAGACGGCCGATGATGGGCGTCTTGCGGCGCTCGAGGATGTCGAGCACGCGGCCTTCGGGCCGGCCCTTGCGGTCGTAGCGCAGCACGCGCACGCGCACGCGGTCGCGGTGCAACACGGTGCGCATCTCTTGTTGCGCGAGGTAGATCCACGGCTCGCCGCTGTCGCTGACAACGAAACCGTGGCCGTCGCGATGGCCCTGCACGGTGCCTTCGATTTCGGCCATCAGGGCCGGGCCACCGGGAGCGGGGCTTGAGACGATT
>JANPMR010000230.1:0-4400 GCA_031427055.1 Rubrivivax sp. | reverse complement strand
GTTGAGGATCACACCCGGGTTGAGCAGCCCCTGCGGGTCGAACAGCGCCTTGATGCGCTTCATCGTCGTCAACGCCGCTGGCCCCCACTCCATCTCGACAAAGGGCGCCATGTTGCGGCCGGTGCCGTGCTCGGCCTTCAGCGAGCCGTCGTACTTGTGCACGGTCAGCTCGCACACCGCGTCCATCAGGCGGCGGTAGCGGTCGACCTCTTGCGCGCTGCCGAAGTCCTGCGTGAAGACGAAGTGCAGGTTGCCGTCGAGCGCGTGGCCGTAGACGATGGCCTCAACGTAGCCGTGCTCGCGCAGCACGCGCTGCAGGTCGAGCGTGGCCTGCGCCAGCCGCTCCACCGGGAAGGCGACGTCCTCGATGATCACCGTGGTGCCGGTGCGGCGCATGGCACCGATGGCGGGGAAGATGCCCTTGCGCACGTTCCACAGCGCGGTGCATTCGGCGGCGTCGGTGGTGAAGCGCAAGGGCGTGACCAGATCGAAGGCCTGCAGCGCTGCGGTGATGGCGGCGATCTTCAGGTTCAACGCCGTGGCCGTCTCGGCGCGCGTCTCGACCAGCAGCGCCGCGCCGTCGGCCGGCAGCGCAACCAGCGCCGCCGGCATGCCGGGCTTGGCCTGCACGGCGCGCAGCGAGGCGCGGTCGAGCAGTTCCACGGCGGCCACCGGCGCGCGCTTCAGGCTTGTCACGACGCCGCACGCCGTCTCCAAGTGATCGAACAGGATCAGCGCGCTGGCCTTGTGCGGGTGCTCTGGCACCGTGAAGTAGCTGATCTCGCTGATGAAGCCCAGCGTGCCCTCGGAGCCGATCATCAGGTGCGCCAGCACGTCTAGCGGGTCTTCGAAGTCGACCAGCGCGTTGAGGCTGTAGCCGGTGGTGTTCTTGAGGCGAAACTTGTGGCGGATGCGCGCGGCCAGCGGCGCGTCGGCCACGGTGTCCTGCGCCAGCGCGCGCAGGCCGTCGACGAGATCGGGCCGTTGCAGCGCAAAGGCGGCGCGGCTGGCCGCGTCGCGGGTGTCGAGCACGGTGCCGTCGGCCAGCACCACGCGCATCCCGGCCAGCGTGTGATAGCTGTTCTGCGCGATGCCGCAGCACATGCCGCTGGCGTTGTTGGCGGCAATGCCGCCGATCATCGCGGCGTCGATCGAGGCCGGGTCGGGCCCGATCTTGCGGCCGTGCGCGGCCAGGGCGCGGTTGGCCGCAGCGCCGATCACCCCGGGTTGCAGGGTGACGGTGGCGGCGTCAGGCGACACCTGTACGCTGGCCCAGCCGTCGCCCAGCATCACCAGCACCGAGTCGCTCAGCGCCTGCCCTGACAAGCTGGTGCCGGCGGCGCGGAAGGTCAAGGGCGTGCCGTGGCGCGCGCAGCAGCGCAGCAGCTCGCGCAGTTCGGCCTCGCTCTCGACGACGACGATGAGCTGCGGCACCAGCCGGTAGAAGCTGGCGTCGCTGCCCCAAGCCAGCAGGCGCAGCGGGTCGGTGATGCGTCGCGCGGCCGGGATGAAGGCGGCCAGCTCGCGCTCCAGCGCGTCGTGGGCTGCGGTGCGCATCAGCGCCTGCCTTCGCGCGGTTTGACGACCGTCAGAGACAGGCCAAATGGGCTGGCTAACATGAGCGCATCGCGCCGGCGGCATGTGCACTTTGCGGGCACAGGCCGTCCACCGAGCCCCCTTGCTCTTGAAACGAGTCCGGCATGGACAAGACCGCCTTTCACCCCTTGCACAGCGTGAGCTGCGAGTTGGCCTGCTCGAGCTGCAACCTGCGCGAGATCTGCCTGCCTGCCGGGCTGACCCGGCTGGAGCTGGAGTACATCGATTCGCGCATGGTGACGACGCGGCGGAAGGTGCCGCGCGGCGCCACGCTGTACCAGGCGGGCGACCGCTTCGAGTCGGTGTACGGCGTGTGGACGGGCTTCTTCAAGACCGCCGTGTCGTCCAAGGACGGGCGCGGCCAGGTCACCGGCTTCCAGCTCGGCGGCGAACTGCTGGGGCTGGACGGCATCGGCAGCCGGCGCCACGAGGTCGACGCCGTGGCGCTCGAGGACTCGCAGGTCTGCGTCATCCCCTTCGAGGCACTCGAGTCGCTGTCGCTCGAGGTGGCGTCGCTGCAGCAGCAGTTCAACCGCATCATGAGCCGCGAGATCGTGCGCAACCACGGCGTGATGCTGCTGCTGGGCAGCATGTACGCCGAAGAGCGGCTGGCCGCCTTCTTGCTGAACCTGACCTACCGGCTGCAGGCGCGCGGCTTTTCGGCCAGCTCGGTGCTGCTGCGCATGACGCGCGAAGAGATCGGCAGCTTTCTCGGCCTCACGCTCGAGACCGTCAGCCGCACCTTCAGCAAGTTCCAGGCGGACGGCATCCTGTTCGTGCGCAACCGCCAGATCCGCATCACCGACCCGGTGGGCCTGCAGCACATCCTGGACGGCTCTATCCACTGACGCCACAGGCCACCACCGTCAGCGAGCGGATGCCCTGGGCGCCGCGGATGAGCACGCCTTCGATGTCGGCGGTGGCCGAGGGGCCCGTCATCAGCGCCGCGTAGCGCGCCTCGAAGAAGCCGCGGTGCCGGTAGGCCGCATGCAGGTCGGCCACGATGGCCGCGGGGTCGAGCAACACCACCAGGTGCTGCGGCAAAAAGCCCAGCGCGTTGACGCCGAACTCGCGCTCGCTGAGCCACACCGAGCCGGTCTCGGCCACACCAAAGGCGGCGCGCACAACGCCGAGGTCGACGTCCTCCAGCTCGCCCGGCGCCGCGGCCAGCGGCAAGGCGCGCGTGCCGGGGAACTCGGGCGTGGCCGAGACGACGACGCGGGCGGTGGGGAAGCGCTCGCGCAGCAACGCGTCGACGTCGACGGCCCCGTCAACTGCCTGGCCGCCCATGCGCGCCAGCGCCAGCGCGAACGCGGCCCAGGCGTCAGCCGGTGCGTTGGCGAAGTCGGGTATCGCGGGCAAGTCGGTCGGCGCCGGCTGATTGCGCCGCACGCGGTCGAGAATGAACTCTCGGCTGTTCATGGCGTCGGCCCGGGGCGATGGGCGATGTACCACTGGCGAAAGGTCTGCGCCTTCGGCTCGGGCACCTCGCGCTGGCGGCCCCAGGCGTTGAAGGGGTTGTAGACCAGCGCGCGCGGAAGAACCTCCAGGCCCTTGGCCGCGGCCTCTACCGCCAGCCGGTACATCTTGGGGCTGGCCAGCACCTTGCCGGCCAGGCGCATGGCCTCGCGCTTGACCATCGGCAGCTGGTTGCGCTGCGCGATCACTTCGCGCCACTTGACGATCTGCTGGTGGATGTTGATGCGCACAGGGCACACCGCGGTGCAACTGCCGTTGAGCGTGCTGGCGAAGGGCAGCGCGCTGTATTTGCGCAGGTTGAAGGTGGGGTCGATGATCACGCCGATGGGCCCGCTGTAGGTGCTGCCGTAGCTGAGGCCGCCGCTGCGCCGGTAGACCGGGCAGGTGTTCATGCAGGCGCCGCAGCGGATGCACTTCAGCGAGGTCCAGAAGTCGCTCATGCCCAGGCGCTCGCTGCGGCCGTTGTCCACCATCACCACGTGCATCTCGGTGCCCGGCCGCGGCGCGCGGAAGTGCGAGGTGATCTGCGTGATCGGCGAGCCCAGGGCGCTGCGCGAGAGCATGCGCACGAAGACGCCCAGGTGCTCGATGCGGGGGATCAGCTTTTCGATGCCGATGCTCGCGATGTGCAGCGGCGCGATGTTGGCGCCGAGGTCGGCGTTGCCCTCGTTGGTACACACCACGAAGCTGCCGGTTTCGGCGACCGCGAAGTTGGCGCCCGTCATCGCCGCCTGCGCCTTGAGGTAGTAGGGCCGTGTGTGCTGACGCTGGCTCTCGGCCAGGTACGGGATGTCGTGATTGGCCGGGTCGGTGCCGATGGTGCGGGCGAAGACCTCGGCCACGTCGGCGCGCAGCTTGTGCACCGCCGGCACCACGATGTGGCTGGGCGGCTCGTCGTCGAGTTGCTGGATGCGCTCACCCAGATCGGTCTCGATGACCTCGATCCCGCGCTTGGCCAGGAAGGGCCGCATCTCGCACTCGTCGGTGAGCATGGACTTGCTCTTCACCAGCACCGTCGCGCCGTGGTCGATCAGGATGTCGTGGACGATCTGGTTGTGTTCCGCGGCGTCGCGCGCCCAGTGCACCACCATGCCGTTGGCCGTGGCCTTGCGTTCGAACTCCTCCAGGTAGTCGGCCAGGTGGGTGAGCGTGTGCTCCTTGATGGCCGAGGCCAGCGTGCGCAGCTGCTCCCACTCCGGCAGGCGTTCGGTCTCGACATCGCGCTTCTTGCGCAAGTCCCACAGCCGCTTGTCGTGGAAGTCGGCGTGGTCCTTGGCCGCGATGAAGTGCGACGAGGCCTCGGCGTGGTCGACGCGCTTCATGTC
>JANPMR010000229.1:0-2456 GCA_031427055.1 Rubrivivax sp. | reverse complement strand
CAGCCCGTACCGCGGTACAAAAGTGATCTCACCTGCAGCATTGCAGTTCGCGCCCCGGGGCTCCAGACGCACGATCTTGTCGTCCGTGACCCAGCCGCCCCAGACCGTCCACCCGAACGTCGCCGATCAGCATCTGCTGCTGGTCTGACCCGGAAGTCGCCATGATCAGAGTCTTCAGCCACTACATCCACCGCGCCACGCTGAACAGCATCTTGTTCGACGTGGCCGTCGTGTTCATGGTCATCCTGTTCGCACTGATGATGCAGGCCGGCGGCAGCGTCAACCAGGCCATGCCGCTAGCCGGCACGCACGTGCTGTCGCTGGCGGCAAGCCTGTTCGTGATCAACAGCGCCTCGGGCTTGTACGAGAAGTCGACCGCCAGCTCGTTCACGCAGTCCCTCATGCGCATGGCGATGGCGTTGGTCGTCGTGCTGCCGCTGACCTATGCAATCTTCGGCCTCTTGCCGGCCGACATGGCCAGCCGCGCCGCGGTGCAGATATCGGCGATGGCCGGCGTGGCGGCGGTGGTGCTGCGCCGGGTTTACGTGGCGCATTGGGCCGCGGTGCCCCAGGCCCGCACACGCATCCTGGTGTTCGGCGCCGGCGCGGCCGCGCAGGTGGTGGGCAGCACGTTGAAGTCGGCCGACCCCAATGCGCACATCGTGGGCTACGTCGCAGGCCCGAATGAGAAAGACACCGCGGTGGCCGCTGCCGAGCTGCTGCAAATGAGCGGCAGCCTGCCGGAAACAGCCAACCGGCTGGGGGTTGACGAGATCGTCGTGGCGCTCACCGAGCGCCGCGCGGGCAGCATGCCGCTGCGCGAACTGCTCGACTGCAAGCTGCACGGCATCAAGGTCTACGACCTGAACACGCACTTCGAGAAGACGCTGGGCCAGATCCGCGTCGACTTTGTCAGCGCCAGCTGGTTGATCTTCGGCGACGGCTTCAACCAGGGCGCGCTGCGCACGGCCATCAAGCGGGTCTTTGACATCCTGTGCTCTGGCCTGCTGTTTGTGGTGGCGCTGCCGATCATGATCCTGGCTGCCATCGCCGTCGCGCTTGAGAGCCGCGGCCCCATCCTGTACCGCCAGGAGCGCGTGGGCCTGAACGGCAAGCCGTTCAACGTCATCAAGTTCCGCAGCATGCGCACCGATGCCGAGAAAGACGGCAAGCCGCGCTGGGCTGCCACCAACGACGACCGCATCACGCGCGTCGGCCACGTCATCCGCCGCCTGCGCATTGACGAGCTGCCGCAGATCTTCAATGTGCTCATCGGCGAAATGAGCCTTGTGGGGCCGCGCCCGGAGCGGCCGTTCTTCGTCGAACAGCTGACGCAGCAGATCCCCTTCTTTGCCGTGCGCCACAGCGTCAAGCCGGGCGTCACCGGCTGGGCCCAGGTGCGCTACCAGTACGGGGCGACGATCGAGGATGCGCAAGAAAAGCTGCAGTACGATCTGTACTACGTGAAGAACCACACCCTGTTTCTCGACTTGGTCGTGCTGTTTGAGACCATCGGCGTGGTGCTCACCGGCAAGGGCGCGCGCTGATCCTGCCTGCCAGCGCGGGCGGTTGCCGCGGCCCGAAACCGGGCCCGGGCGTGTCAACGCGCCCACGAGGCATCTGAATCATGGGCGCACGCGCGGCCGACCTGACGATGTACGGCTATGCACTGGCAGCGCTGGTGTACCTGGCCTTCGCCGTCTACGTGTTGAGCTCGGGCCGCTTCCGTCATGACGGTGGCCGCCCCTCAAAGCTGTTCGTCGCAGCACTGATGGCCAGCGCGGCATGGGCCGCAGCCACGGTGCTGGACGGCTTCTCGCGCAGCACCACCTGGCTGTTCTCGGCCGCGGCCATGGACCTGCTGCGCTACGGCCTGTGGTTTGCGTTCCTACTCATGCTGGTGCGGCCGGCGCGGCCGGCCAGCGGACGCGCCAACGGCGCGCCGTGGCTGGTGCCGACGGCGGCAGTGTTGGTTGCCGCGGGCGTGCTGTTGCTGCTCGACCGCGCGATCCGTGGCCAGCTCGAAGGGCCGCCATCACGCGTCTTGCTGGGCGTGGCCCTCGCCATGCCGGTGCTTGGATTGGTGCTGCTCGAGCAACTGTTTCGCAACCTCGGTGACGACTCGCGCTGGAGCGCCAAGCCAGTGTGTCTGGGGCTGGCCTGTATCTTCGCCTTCGACGTCTACCTGTACTCCGAAGCGCTGCTGTTCGGGCGCTTCGACGATGACGCGTTGAGCGCACGCGGCGCAGTGCACCTGCTGGCGGTGCCGTTCTTGCTGGTGGCCGCCAAGCGCCGCGTGGACTGGATCGCCAAGATGCAGGTCTCGCGCACTGCCGCCTTCTACTCGGCCACGCTGCTGCTGGCCGGCGTGTACCTGCTCTTCATGTCGGGCATCGGCTACTACGTGCGCTACTTTGGTGGCGACTGGGGCCGCGCGCTGCAACTGTCGCTGCTCT
>JANPMR010000228.1:0-19464 GCA_031427055.1 Rubrivivax sp. | reverse complement strand
TGCGGCGGCCAGCGGTGGCGGCACGGCGGGCGCCACGGCGCGCGCGCAGAGCGAGGCCTTGTTCAAGAGCTGGGTCGAGGCCTTCAATGCCCAGCTGGCGACCAAGTTCGCGGGCAACGCGTCGGTGGTGCTGGTCGACTTTTACACCGCCTTCAACGACCAGGTCGCGATGCCGGCGCAGTTCGGCCTGAGCAACGTCACGACGCCGGCTTGCCCGGCCGTCGGCGTCGGCTCGGACGGCCTGCCGACCTACAGCTTCCCGACCTGCACGGCCACCGCGCTGTCGGCCATGACGCCACCAGCCGGCGCCAGCGGCGGTGCCAACTGGTGGAAGACCTACGCCTTCTCCGACAGCTTCCACCCCACGCCCTACGGCCATCAACTGGTGGCGCAGCTGATTTCGCGCGCCCTGGCCAACGCCGGCTGGCTCTGAGCCCCACCCCGCAGGAGACATGAACATGACCCAAGGTTTCAATCGCGTGGCTGTGCTGGCGCTGGTGGCAGGCGCTTGCGCGGCCGGCACGGCCTCGGCGCAGACGGCCGGCACCCTCCTGTACCGCGTCGGGGCGACGCAGATCACGCCCGACGTGACCAGCGGCAACCTCACGGCACCGAGCTTCGCCGGCACCACAGCCGACATCAAGTCCAACACGCAGCTGACCGGTGGCATCACCTACATGCTGACCGATTCGATCTCGCTCGACCTGCCGCTGGCGGCGGGCTTCAAGCACGACATCGTGGGCGACGGCGCCATCGCCGGCGTGGGCAAGATCGGCGAGGTCAAGGCCCTGCCGGTGACGCTGCTCGCCCAGTACCGCCTGTTCGGCCCCAAGGACGCGCTGCGGCCCTACCTGGGCGTGGGTGTCACCTACGCCAAGTTCTACAAGGCCCGCAGCACCGCGGCGCTGACGGCCCTGACCGGCGGCACGCCGAGCAACCCGACCAGCATCGAGGTGCAGTCCAAGTTTGCCGGCACGGTGCAGGCTGGCGTCAGCTACCAGGTGATGCCGGGCTGGGCCATCGACGCCACCGTGCTCAAGACCTTCTTGAAGACGCGCACCACGCTGTCCACCGGGCAGACGCTGGACGCCACGCTCGACCCGATGTCGGTGTGTATCGGCGTCGTCTTCAAGTTCTAGCCGGCACGCGCCTCGTCGCGCTGCTGGCGCTGCTGTCGATCGACGACGATCTTGGTCACCAGGATCGTCGTCGCCAGCACCAGCGTCACGGCATTGGCCAACACGATGGGCCACTTGCCCAGCATCACGCCGTAGACGAGCCACAGCGCCACGCCGGCCGTGAAGGCGCTGTACATGCCCAGCGAGATGCCGCTGACGTCGCGCGTGCGCAGGGTCAGCCAGGCCTGCGGCACGAAGGAGCCAGTGGTCAGCACCGCCGCGGCGAAGCCCAGGGTGTCCTGCGCAGTCATGGCGCGTACCTCGGGGTGTCGCGCAGCGCCCATTGCACCAGCGCGTCGAGCGCCGGTCGCGCGGCGTTGGCCTGCGCGTGGTTGATGATCGCCACCACCACGTAGCGGCGGCCGTTGTGGCTGAGCGCGTAGCCGGCCACGGCGGCCACGTCGCGCAAGGAGCCGGTCTTCAGATGCGCGCGGCCGGGCGTGGTGCGTGATCGGCGCAGCGTGCCGTCCAGCCCCGAGATCGGCAGCGATGACATCAGCTCGCTCATCACCGGGCTGTCCCAGGCGCGCAGCAGCAGACGGGCCAGCCGCGCGGCGCTGAGGCGCGTGCTGCGCGACAGGCCCGAGCCGTTGTCGAGCACGAAGTCGTCGACTGAGGTGGCCGCGCCGGTGCGCTCGACCAGCCAGCGCGTCAGCGTGTCGCGTGCCGCCTCCGGCGTCGCCGGCTCGCGCGGCGCGGCCTCGCGCGCCAGGGTCAGGAAGAGCTGCTGCGACATCAGGTTGTTGCTGAACTTGTTGATGTCGCGCACCACTTCGGCCAGCGGCGGCGAGCGCAGCTCGAAAGCCGGCTTCAAGTCCAGCGGTGCCGTGCCATCGCGCACGCTGCCTTGCAACTGACCGCCCAGCTCGCGCCACAGCGCGGCGATCAGGCGTGCGTCGTAGCTGGCCGGCTGAGGGTCGGCGACGGGCCAGGTCTGCTCACCGCAGGCTGCCGGGTAGTTGCCGGCAAAGCGCGTGCGCGTGGCCTCGAACTCGGCCTTGAGCGATGCCCGCCACTGCTCGCAGGGGCCGGTGGACAGCGCCACGCTGCGGTCGACCTGCACGCCGGCCAGCGGTGGATCGGCCACCACGCGGGCGCTGCCGGCGGCGAGGTCGGGCGTGAAGGTGTAGGCCACCGAGCGGTAGTTGAGCAGCAGCGCCGCCGGCCGCACGTTGTAGGGCCGCAGCGGCTCGCCGTCGAAGTCGCCCGGCGGTGCATCGGGCACGGCGAAGGCGCTGCTGTCGAGCACGATGTCGCCGCGGATCTCGCGCACGCCCAGCTGCTGCACGCGGCGCAGCAGCAGCCACACGCGCTCCATCACCAGCCGCGGGTCACCGCTGCCCTTGATGAACATCGAGCCCTCGAGCACGCCGGCCTGCAAGGGCCCGGTCAGCCACACCGGGGTGGCCCAGCTCCACGCCGGGCCCAAGCGGTCCAGTGCCGCAAAGGTGGTGAGCAGCTTGACCAAGGAGGCCGGGTTGCGTGGCTCGCGCGCCTGCCACTCGAGCACGGCACGGCCGGAGTGCGCGTCGTGCACGGCCACCGACATCGCGTCGGCCGGCACGCCCGCCTGCTGCAACGCGGCCAACACTTGCGGCGGCAGCGTTTGCGGGTTGGCCGCTGCACACGGGCCTGCGGTGAACAAGGCGCAGGCCCAGGCGAAGCCGCAGGCAAATCCGGCGGCACGCGGCGTCGGCGCGCTCGAATTCACTGCGGCCAGGGCCGATGCCACGATCCTCATGGCGGGGATGATCGCACGGCTAAACTCGACCGATGCCCCTGCCGCTGCCGCCGGTGCGCGCCCTGTGCGTGCTGGCTTTCGACACCTCGACCGAGAAACTTGCGCTGGGCCTGCAGGCTTCGCAGGATGCCTACACGCATGTCGCCGCGGGCGGCGCGCAGGCCTCGGCCACCCTGCTGCCGCAGGTGCAGGCGATGCTGGAGCGCGCCGGGCTGCGATACGGTGACATCGACGCCGTGGCCTTTGGCCGCGGGCCGGGCGCCTTTACCGGCTTGCGCACCTCCTGCGCTGTGGCCCAGGGCCTGGGCTTCGGCCTGAACCGGCCGCTGCTGCCCATCGACAGCCTGCTCATCGTGGCCGAAGACGCGCGCATGCAGGCCGGCCTGGACGACGCCGAGGTGGCGGTGGCGATGGACGCGCGCATGGACGAGGTCTACGCCGCCCGCTACCGCTGGCAAGGGCGTGGCTGGCAGGTGCTGCAGGCGCCGGGCCTGTACACGCTGGCGGCGTTGGCGGCAAGCTGGGCGGGTGGCGGCTGGGACGTGCTGGCCGGGTCGGCGCTGGCGGCCTTTGGCCCCCGCCTGGCGCTGCCGCCGGGTGGCTTGCGCATCGAGCGCGAGGACGACCGCGCCGCGGCCTTGCTGCGCCTGGCGGTGCGTGCCGCGCAGGCCGGCGAAGGTGTCGACGCCGCCGCCGCCTTGCCCCTGTACCTGCGCGACCGCGTGGCGCTGACCACGCTCGAGCGCGAGGCCGCGCGCATTGCCGCAGGGGCTGCCGCCGCCGCCGCCCCATGAACGCGCTGTGGCAGCCGCAGCCGGCGGAGGAGCCTGAAGTGCCGATGGGGCAGCGCCGCGCCATGACGCTGCACGACCTGGCCGATGTGCTGGCGCTGGAGCAGGGCGCCTACAGCTTTCCGTGGAGCCGCGGCAACTTCATCGATTCGCTGGCCGCCGCCTACCTGGCTGAGGTGCTGGTGGCCGACGATGGCCAGTTGCTGGCCTACTTCATCGCCATGGCCGGCGTCAATGAGTTGCACCTGCTCAACATCACCGTGGCGCCGCGCCACCAGAGCCAGGGCCACGGTCGCCGTTTGCTGCAGGCGGTGCAGGCCCATGGCCATCGCCTGGGCCTGGCCAAGCTGTGGCTCGAGGTGCGCGCCGGCAACCCGCGCGCCCGCGCGCTTTACCGCGCGTGCGGCTTTGCCGAGGTGGGCCTGCGCCGCCACTACTACCCCGGCGCCGCCGGGCGCGAAGACGCGGTGGTGATGTGTCTGCCGCTGCGCCCCACGGCAGCATCCGAACCGAGGGCCGGCGATGTGGTCTGAGCGCCAGCAGGCCATGCTGCGCGAGATGGGCGTGCGTGTCTGGTCTTTGCCGGCGCCGGCTGTGGTGACGGCAACGCCCGCGCCGAGCCTGCCCGCCGCGGTGCCCAAGGCAGCGCCCGCACGGCTGCCCGCAACGCCGACGGCGTCCAGGGGCGGCGTGAGCCCAGCGCCATCGGCCGCAGCGCCCCTCGCGCCGCTGCGCGCCGACGTCGCCACGCTCGACTGGCCGGCATTGCAAGCGGCCGTGGCCGGCTGCCGCGCCTGCGAGCTGTGCGATGGCCGCACGCAAACGGTGTTCGGCATCGGCCACCGCCAGGCGCACTGGATGGTGGTGGGCGAGGCGCCGGGCGAAGAGGAGGACGAGCAGGGCGAGCCTTTCGTCGGTGCGTCGGGCCAGCTGCTCGACCGCATGCTCGCCGCACTGCAGCTCACGCGCAGCACCGATGGCGATGCGCCGCCGGAACAACGCGTCTACATCGCCAACACGCTGAAGTGCCGGCCGCCGCGCAACCGCAACCCGTCGCCGCAAGAGATGCTGCAGTGCGAGCCCTTCCTGCAGCGCCAGATCGAGCTGCTGCGGCCGCGCATGATCCTGGCCATGGGCCGCTTTGCGGTGCAGGCGCTGCTGCGCAGCGAAGAGCCCATCGGCAAGCTGCGCGGCCGCGTGCACCGCTACCAGGGCGTGCCGCTGGTCGTCACCTACCACCCGGCCTACCTGCTGCGCCACCTGCCCGAAAAGGCCCGGGCCTGGGACGATCTGTGCCTGGCCGCCGGCGTGGCGCGTGGCACGACGGCCGCTTGAGCGATTCTTGAGCGATCCATGAGCGATCCATGAGCGAAGCCCCTCCCGATCCCGACGAACTGCGCCGCCTGCGTGCCGCCATCGTGCAGTTCACGCTGCTGTGCGACAACGTGCCGGTGGCCATCGCCTACTTCGAGCGATTGGGCAACACCTGCCGCTACGCCAACCGCGGCTACGTCGAGATGTTCGGCCTGAGCGCAGAGTCGATCATCGGCCTCACCGTGGCGCAGGTCATCGGCGACGAGGCCGCCGCCGTCATCCAGCCGCAGGTCGACCGCGCGCTCGATGGCCCGCAGAGCGTGCGCTACGAGCGCCAGTTGGCCGACGGCCACGGCGGCGTGCGATCGGTCGAGGTGCACCTGCTGCCGCACGTGGTGGACGACGGCATCGCGGTGGGGGCCTTCGTGCTGATCAGCGACATCAGCCGCCACCGCAGCGCCGAGAGCGCCCTGCGCGAGAGCGAGGAGCGACTGGCCAAGTTCATGCACGCCAGCGCCGAGGGCATCGTCTTCCACAAGGGCGGCTTCATCACCGATGTCAACCCGCCGCTGCTGGCCCTGCTGGGCTACACGCTGCCCGAGATGATGGGCCGCTCGACACTGGACTTCGTGGCGCCCGAGCACCGCCAGCGCGTCGCCGAGGTCATCGGCGCCGGGCACGAGATCAGCTACGACAGCGCCGCATTGCACCGCGACGGCAGCATCGTGCCGGTGGAGTTCATCGTGCGCACGATGGTGTTCCAGGGCGAGCGGCTGCGCATGACCATCGTGCGCGACATCCGCGACCGGCTGGAGGCCCAGGCCGCCATCCACCACCTGGCGCACCACGACGCGCTTACCGGCCTGCCCAACCGCCTGGCCTTCGTCGCGCGCGCCGAGGTGCTGCTGGCCCAGGCGCACGCCAGCGGGCAGAGCCTGGCGCTGATGTTCATCGACCTCGACCAGTTCAAGCGCGTCAACGACTCGCTGGGCCACCCGGTGGGCGACGTGCTGCTGCAGACGGTGGCCCAGCGCATCATCGACACGGTTCGCGGCGCCGACCTGGTGGCGCGTTTTGGCGGCGACGAGTTCGTGCTGCTGCTGGCCGGCAGCCCGGCGTCGGCAGCGACGGTGATGGAGGTGGCGGCCAAGCTGATCGCGTCCATCGGCGCCGCGCTCGAGGTGCAAGGCGCGCACATCGCCGTCACGCCGTCGATCGGCGTGGCCTTGTTCCCGGACCACGGCCGCACGCCGGCAGAACTGGTCAAGAACGCCGACACGGCCATGTACCACGCCAAGGCCGACGGTCGCGCGCGCTGCCGTGTCTTCGAGCCCGCCATGGCCACCCCTGCGCTGGGCCCACCCCGAGCGCAGACTGATCACACCCGATGAGTTCATCCCGCTGGCCGAGGCGCGCCGGCTCATCCTGCCCATCGGCCAGTGGGTGCTGCGCAAGGCGCTGCGCCTGGCGGTGCGGGTCGCGCTGGCGTGCCTGACGGCGATGGGCGTGGCCATCGCGGTGGACGACTTCGGCGCCGGCTACACCTCGCTTGCACACCTCAAGGCGCTGCCGCTGGATCGCCTGAAGTTCGATCGATCTTTCGTGCAAGACCTGCCCGACGACGCCGGCTCGGCCGCGATCACCGGCGCCATCATCCAGAGGGGCCGCGGCCTGCAGCTGCAGGTGGTGGCCGAGGGCGTCGAAAACGAATCGCAGCGCGCGTGGCTGCAAGACCAGGGCTGCCACGCGCAGCAGGGCTTCTTCAGCGGTGGGCCGATGACGGCGGTGGATTTCGAGAGCTGGTTTCGCGCTCGGCGCTGAGGCCACTGCGCGCTCGGCGCTGAGGCTGCTGCGCACGGACACACATTCCGTGCGCCTCCACACAGCCCTGTCTGCCGCGCGCCCCCAGGATGCGCCGGCCAAGGTTCACCGGCTGGGCTCCCTTCACTGCCTTGCGCTGCGTGCCGCCACCGAGCCCCAATCCGAGGGGCCCCGATGTCCTTTGTCATGATCGCCACTGGCCCGTCCAGTTCATCGCGGGTCCGCACGCTGCCGCTGCGCTCGCTGCTTGGCGCCGTGGCTGCCGGCGCACTCGCCCTGCTCGCAACCGGCGCTGGCCTGGGTGCCTGGGTGTCGCAGAGTGTCACGTCGCCGCGGGCGGCGAACGCCGATGCGGCCCCGGCGCAGCCCTTCGCGCTCGAGCAGCTCGGCGCGCTGCCCGGGCGCCTGTTCAGGCTGGAGAGCCAGGCCGGCCAGTTGAGCCAACGCATCGGTTTGCTGCACGGCGCTGCAGCGCAGCCCGTGGCGCCCGTCGTGCCACAGTGCAGCGAGCGCGCCAACCGGGGCGGGCCGATGTTGCCGCCGCGACCGCAGGCCGATGCCCTGGGCACGCTGCAGTCCCGTCTGACAAGCCTGGAGCAGCAGATCGAGCGCGTCGGCGACGCGGCCTCGCTGCACGACCTGGTGGCGATGCGCCTGCCAACGCGGCTGCCGCTGGATGCCGCCGAGCTGGTGGCCGCCTTCGGCAACCGCGACGACCCCTTCACGGGGCGCCGAGCCTTTCACGCCGGGCTGGACTTTGCCGCGGCGGCGGGCACGGCCCTTCACGCCGCCGCGGGCGGCACCGTGTCCTTCGCCGGCCGCAAGCCCGACTTCGGCCAGCTCGTCGAAATCGACCACGGCAACGGCTTGATCACGCGCTATGCCCACGCGTCAGCGCTGTGGGTCAAGACGGGCGACTTGGTGGCGCCCGGCGACGCCATTGCTGCGGTCGGGTCCAGCGGTCGATCCACTGGCGCGCACCTGCACTTCGAGGTGCTGCGACATGGCGAGGCCATCAACCCGCGGCGCTACCTCGCAGGACTCTGAGCGCCGCCGACGCATGCCGCTGAGACCCTGGCCCGCCCGCGCCAAGGACCTGACCCGCCTGCAGCTGGTGCTGGCGCCGCGGGGCTGGCCTCGCGGCCGCCTGCTGCGCGGCGTGGCGCTGCTTGTAAGCCTGCTTGTGAGCCTGCTTGTGAGCCTGCTTGTAAGCCTGCTTGTGAGCCTGCTTGTAAGCCTGCTGCTGAGCCTGCTGCTGAGCCTCTGGGTCGGTGCCGCGGGCAGCCACGTCTACTGGCGCGAGCAGTTCGCGCTGGCGCAGCACGAGGCCGCACCGATGGCGGCCTTGCGCCAGGCCGAGCAGGCGCTGTCCCAGACCACGCTGCAGCTGCACATCGCCCAGGCCCACGGCCGCGGGCTCGAGCAGCAGATCGACGGTCTCAACCAGCGCCTGCGCGCGTGCATGGAGCAAGTGACTTTCTTCCGCAAGGGCCGCGACGCCCGGCGCCCGACCCCGCAAGCCCAGGAGTAGCCGCCGCATGTTTTCCAAGCGCAGCAAGTCGCCCTTCATCGAAGCCTCCAAGCTCTCGAGCCTGATCGCCGAAGACGTCGAGATCACCGGCGACGTCAGCTTCACCCACGGCATCCGCATCGACGGCCGCGTCAAGGGCCATGTCATCGGCCGTGTCGGCACCGAGCAGGCGCACGCGCTGCTGGTGCTGTCGGACAAGGGTCGCATCGAGGGCCAGGTCAGCTGCGGCGACGCCATCATCAACGGCAGCATCGTCGGCGACCTGCCCATCGCGCATTTCCTCGAGCTGAAGTCGAGTTCGCAGGTGACCGGTGGCATCCGCTACGAACAACTGCAGATGGACCTTGGCGCCACGGTGAACGGGTCCTTGCGCCGGGCGGCGCCGGAGGCGACCGTGAGCCCAGGCGCGAAGGTCGTTGAGCTCGGCGTCGACCGGGTGGCGCGCAAGTAGTGCAGCGCCGCCGTCCCGCCTGGCACCGATCAGACCTTCTTCGACACCTTCTGCGGCCGGTGCCAGCCCGCAATGGTGGCCTGGCGTGCGCGCGTGACGGTCAGCTCGCCGGCCGGCGCGTCCTTGCTGATGACCGAGCCGGCGCCGATGGTGGCGCCTTCGCCAATGGTCACCGGGGCCACCAGCACGCTGTTGCTGCCGATGTGCACGCCATTGCCGATCACCGTGCGGTGCTTGTTGGCGCCGTCGTAATTGGCGGTAATGCTGCCGGCGCCGTAGTTGACGCGTTCGCCCACGGTGGCGTCGCCAAGGTAGGCCAGGTGGTTGGCCTTGGAGCCCGTGGCCAGGGTGGAATTCTTGACCTCGACGAAGTTGCCGATGTGCACTTCGGTGCCCAGTTCGGCGCCTGGCCGCAGCCTTGCAAACGGGCCCACCATTGCACCGGCGCCGACCTGTGCGCCCTCGATGTGCGTGAAGGGGTGGATGACGGCGCCGGCGCCGATGCGCGCGTCGCGGATGACGCAGTGGGCGCCAATGCGCGCACCGTCGGCGATCTGCACCGCGCCTTCGAAGATGCAGTTGACATCGATCTCGACGTCCTGGCCGCAGCTGAGCGTGCCGCGCACATCCAGCCGCGCCGGATCGGCCAGGCGCACGCCGGCTTCCATCAGCACCTCGGCTTGCGCGCGCTGGTAGCGGCGCTCGAGGTCGGCCAGTTGCGCGGGGCTGTTGACGCCCAGCACCTCGGTCTCGCTGGCGGCGGCGGCGGTGACCACCGGCACGCCGTCGGCGACGGCCATGGCCACCAGGTCGGTGAGGTAGTACTCCTGCTGCACGTTGCGGTTGCTCAGGCTCATGACGCGGCGCTTCAGCCAGGCCGTGGGCGCGGCCATGATGCCGGTGTAGACCTCGCGGATGGCGCGCTGCTCGGGCGTGGCGTCCTTGTGCTCGACGATGGCGCGCACGGCGCCACGTTCGCGCAGGATGCGGCCGTAGCCGGTGGCGTCGGCCAGTTCGATGGTCAGCAGTGCCAGGTGCTTGCCGGCGCAGGCCTGCACCAGCGCGGCCGCGGTCTCGGTGCGGATCAGCGGCACGTCGCCGTTGAGGATCAGCGTCACGGCGTGGCGATCATCCAGCGCCGGCACCGCCTGCTGCACGGCGTGGCCGGTGCCCAGCTGCGGCATCTGGCGCACGAAGGCCGCCCCGCTGGCGGCGGCCGTGGCCTCGACCTGCTCGGCGCCGTGGCCGGTGATGACCACGGTGCGCCCGCCGCCCAGCGCGGCGGCGGCCTTCAGAACATGCTGCAATAGGCTGGTGCCGGCCAGGCGGTGCAGCACCTTGGGGCTAGCCGACTTCATGCGCGTGCCCTTGCCGGCGGCCATGATCACAACATTGAGTGCCATGCGGATGTACGGGTTGAAAAGGCTGATTATCGGCGCCCTGGCGCTGTTGTTGACCTTGGGGCTGGGCGGCTGCAGCGCGCTGCGCCTGAGCTACAACAACGGCGCCCAGCTTGCCTGGTGGTGGCTCGACGGCTACGTCGACTTCTCGCGCGAGCAAGCACCGGCAGCGCGCCTGGCCGTCGAGCGCTGGTTCGACTGGCACCGCGCCACGCAGGTCGGCAGCTACGCCGCGTTGCTGGTGCTTGCACAAGACCAGCTGGCCGCGCCGCTGACGCCGGAGCTGGCCTGTCGCTGGTCTGATCGCATTCGCGAGGTGCTCGATCCGGCGCTCGAGCGCGCCATCGTCGACTTCGCCGATCTCGTGCCCACCCTGCGCGAGCCGCAGCTGCGCCACATCGAGCAACGCTTCGGCAAGGGCATCGACGAGATGCGCAGCGACTACCTGCAGAGCGACGCGGCGCTGCGCCAGCGCGAGGCGGTCAAGCGCACCCTGGAACGTGTCGAGCGCCTGTACGGCAGCGTGGACGGCGCGCAGCGCGCCAGCATCGATGCCAGCGTGGCCGCCTCGCCCTTCAACCCCGAGCTCTGGCTGGCCGAGCGCCAGCGCCGCCAGCGCGACACCGTGCAGACCCTGCGCCGCCTGCTTACCGAGCGGGCCGACCGCGACCAGCGCATCGCCGCGCTTCGCGTGCTGGTGCAGCGCAGCGGCGAATCGCCCGACCCCGGCTACCGCGCCTACCAGCGCAAGCTGCGCGACTACAACTGTGCCTTCGCGGCACAGATCCACAACGCCATGTCGACCGCCCAGCGCCAGGCGGCGCGCGAGACGCTCAAGGGCTGGGAGGACGATTTGCGTTCCTTGCTGTCCGCGCCGGGATGAGCGCGCACGGTGGCGAGCCTATCCTGCCGTCCCAGCCCCGCACGGGCGCCGTGCTGCGCCTGGGCGGCGCGCAGACCTTGGCCTGGGCCTCGTCGTTCTACCTGCCAGCCATGCTGGCCGCGCCGATGGCGCGCGATATCGGCGTGGCGCGCGCGACCGTGTTCGCGGCCCTGTCGGTGGCGCTGCTGGTGTCGGCCTTTGCCGGGCCGGTGGCCGGGCGCCTGATCGACCGCCACGGCGGCCGCCCGGTGCTGATGGCATCCAACCTTGTCTTCGGGGCCGGCCTGCTGGCCTTGGCCGCGGCGCAGGGGCCGGTGGGCCTGTTCGCGGCCTGGTCGCTGCTGGGTGCGGGCATGGCCGTGGGCCTGTACGACGCCGCCTTCTCCACGCTGGTGCGGCTGTACCGGCATGACGCGCGCTCAGCCATCACTGGCATCACCTTGATCGCCGGCTTTGCCAGCACCGTGGGCTGGCCGCTCACGGCCTGGATGGAGGCCGCATGGGGCTGGCGCGGCGCCTGCGTCGGCTGGGCCGCACTGCACCTGCTGCTGGGCCTGCCGCTGAACGCTGCCTTGCCGCGCGTGGCGGTCGCAGCGGTGCCCGCTGCAGCGCAGGCCGACGCGGCGGCGCCGCCGCTCCTGCTGGACGCCGCGCCCAAGGCGCTGCCGCGGCGTGGCGCGGCAGCCGTGCTGTCCTTGCTGTTTGCGCTGACCGGCTTTGTCAGCGCCGCGGTGGCGACGCAACTGCCGACGCTGCTGCTGGCCGCTGGAGCCAGTGCCGCCGGCGCGCTGGCGGCCGCGGCCATGATGGGGCCGGCCCAGGTGGCGTCACGCTTGTTCGAGTTTGGCCTCATGCGCCGGATGTCGCCGCTCGTCACGGCACGCGGCGCCCTGTTGGGCCACCCCGTTGCGGCCGCCATCCTGCTGACGCTGGGCGCCGCAGGCATGCTGCCTTTCGTGCTCATCCACGGCCTCGGCAACGGCCTGCTGACCATCGTACGCGGCACGCTGCCGTTGGCGCTGTTTGGTGCCGACGGCTACGGCGCGCGGCAGGGTTGGATCACACTGCCAGCACGCATCGCGGGTGCCGCGTCGCCCTGGCTCTTCGGCCTCGTGATCGACCGCTGGGGTGCCGATGCGCTGTGGCTGACGGGTGCCTTGGGGCTGGCCGCATTGGCACTGCTGCTGCGGCTGCCGACGCCACCGTCGCGCCCGCAAAGCGGCTGAATTGACCACGCAGGGCGCGGCATTTGCGACGCTGAGGGCAACGCAGCCGGCCGCACAATGACGGCCGATCATGGACAAGCTGCGCCTGGACACACTGGCTGTACGCGTCGTCGAGTGGCACAACCGCCACCCGCTGGCGCGGCGCATCGGCGTGCAGCACGTGCAGTCGATCGGCTACGTGGCGCTGCCCTTCCTTGCGCCGGGCGGGCCGGCCGCGCCCGCTGCGGCTGACGACCTGCCGGCCGGGGCGTCGTTGCGCGAGCGGGCGTTGGCCCGTGCCGCCCAAGGCGCAGCCGCGGCAGCGCCGGCGGCGGCAGTGCCCGATGCTGCGGCCGTGCCGGCCTTCGACGAGGCCTTCCTGGAGTCGGTCAAGCCACAACTCGTGGCGCGCTGGGCCCAACGGCACGCACGTGCCCTGACCGTCGAGCCCACGGACGGCCCGGTGCGCCGCATCGGGGCCTCGGCAGCCGGCACGCGGGCGCACTACGCAATGACGGCACTGATCGAGACGGCCGGCTCGCGCAGCCGCGTGCTCGTCGGACCCGGTGAACAACCCGAAGTACTGGGCTTGCGGCTTTGGAGCCGGCCCCGCATGGCCGCGCTGGTGGCCGCCGTGCTGCTGTTGGCGGGAGTGGTGTGGATCGTGCTGAACCTGCCGGGGCAGGCGGGCGCACCGACGACGGCCGGCCTTGCACCGGCGGGTTCCGCATCGGCCGTTGCAGCGGCCCCGTCTGTCGCCGCCGTCGGAGCGTCGGCGCTGGTGCCCGTGGTGTCGGCTGCGCCCGCCTCGTCGGTGACGGTCGCCGCCGCGGCTGTGGCCAGTGCGGCGCCCGCGGTCGTGGCAGGCCCGACACCGACACCGACACCGACACCCGACGCTGCGGCATCGGCACCGGTGCCGCAAGCGCCGCCGGTGGACGTCGAGCCCCGTCTGGGCCGCATTTCACTGCCGGCCTTGAACCTGCCCAAAAGCGACGCGGCGCGCACGGCCGCACGCGACCGCCGCTCTGCGGCCGCCGCGTCTGCTGCTTCGGCTGCAGGGCCGCTGCCTGCCCGGGCGCCAGCGCCGCCGGCCGTCAAGCCAGCGCCCATGGCGTCAGAGCCGCCGGCGTCGGCGAAGTCAGACCCCAGCGCGGCCATGGCCGCCGCGGCACAACCCGGCGTGCCGACCTTCGCCGTCACCACGCGCATCTTGCGCACGCGGGCCGAGTCAGAGCAGGTGAGGGTGGCGATGCAGGCGCTGCTGGCCACCACCGGCGCGCGCGGCGTGCGCGTCGAGATCGTGCCCAACGGAGCCGACTGGCGGGTGGTCGGCTGGCCCTTCGCCCGCCGCAGCGATGCCGACCGCGCCCGTGCGCTGCTGGCATCGCGAGGCATACGCGTCGAGGTGGTGGATTTCTAGGCCAGCCGGGCTGGCGCCGCTCAGCGCGCGGTGGCGACGTGGATCACGATCTCCTGCTCGCCGAAGCGCCCCTTGTCGTCGGCCACACGCACGATCAGCCGGTGCGTGCCGTCGGGCACGCGGGCCTGTTCCACCACGACGCCGCTCTCACGCACCGTCGTGCGCCGATTGACGCGCTCGGTGAGGTCGATCTTGAGCACGCCGTAGAGCAGCCGAAACGTTGACGGCACGATGCGCGCGTCAGGTGGCGCCTTGAAGGCAACCTCGATGCGCAGCGGCGATGCCACCGCGGACCCGGCAATCGCCGGCGCGATGACCACGATGGTGGGCGCAGCCGCAGCCGCCGCCGAAGGGCGCATGGCGCGCGTGCGCGGCGGCGGTGCGGGCTCGGCCGCATCGCGCTGCGCCTCGGCGCCGCTGATGAGGTCGAAGGGCTCGGCATCGGCGGCCCGCGCCGTCGCAGCGGCCATTGCGAGCACGGCAAGCACCAGCACGGCCGACGTGAGCCACGGCGAGAACGGCAAGAAGCGGTAGGTCATGGTTTGATTATTCGTCAGGCGCCTGCTGCCGTGGGTGTGAGGGACGTCACGGCAGGCGATGGCGTGGCGCATGGACGCTACCCCGCCTCGAACCGATCCGCCCGCCGCCCCTTGATCGGCGCGTAGAAGCGCTTGATCTCGGCCATGTCGGCCTCGACATCGCCACTGGGCTTGAAGATCGGGCCCAGGCCGCTGACCTTGCGCTCGTAGTCCATGTAGGCCATGACGATGGGCACGCGGGCCTCAAGGGCAATGTAATAAAAGCCGGTCTTCCAGTGCCGGGTCTTGCCGCGCGTGCCCTCGGGCGGCACCACCAGTTGCAGCGGGCCGTCGGCGGCCACGATGGCGGCGGCCGAGGCCGACACCAGGTTGTTGTTCTTGCTGCGGTCGACCTCGATGCCGCCCAGCCAGCGCATCACCGCTCCGAAGGGCCAGCGGAAGATGCTGGCCTTGCCCGTCCAGTAGATGTTGAGGTGCAGGCAGAAGGCCACCATCAGCGTGTAGGGCAGGTCCCAGTTGCTGGTGTGCGGCGCGGCGATAAGCACGCTCTTGGCGGCCTCGCTCGGCAGCGCGCCCTCGACCGTCCAGCCGTTGAGGCGCAGAAAAGCACGCGAGCCGGCGCGCAGCAGGGTGTTGACCACCGGGGTGTCGAAAATGGTGCGATGCATTCGATGGGTGAGGTCTCGGGTGGCCGATTGTGGGTGAGGTCGTGGGTGAGCTTGACGGCTCGGCGCAGCAGCTACGATGCAGTGCCCCGCGTCTGCACGCGGCCTTGTGTGGGCGCCCGCAGGCGCCGTTGAAGGAGCCCCTCGATGTCGTCCGGCAAGATCCTTGTCGCCCAGGGCGGCGGCCCCACCGCCGTCATCAACCAGAGCCTGGCCGGTGTCGTGCTCGAGGCACGCCGCCACCAGGGCATCCACCGCGTCTACGGCGCGCGCCACGGCGTGCGCGGCATCGTCAACGAAGACTTCGTCGACCTGACGCAGGAGACCAGCCACAACATCGAACTCGTGGCCGGCACGCCGGCCGCAGCGCTGGGCAGCACGCGCGACAAGCCCGACCTGGCCTACTGCCAGGAGATGTTCAAGGTGCTCAAGGCGCACCGCATCGAGCACTTCTTCAACATCGGCGGCAACGATTCGTCTGACACCGTGCGCATCGTCGCCGAGCAGGCCATCAAGGCCGGCTACCCGCTGCGCTGCATGCACATCCCCAAGACCATCGACAACGACCTCGTGCTCAACGACCACACGCCGGGCTTCCCCAGCGCGGCGCGTTTCGTGGCCCAGGCCTTTGCCGGCGCCAACCTTGACAACGCGGCGCTGCCCGGCGTCTACGTGGGCGTGGTGATGGGCCGCCACGCCGGCTTTCTGACCGCGGCCAGCGCCCTGGGCAAGAAGTTCCCCGACGACGGCCCGCACCTCATCTACATGCCCGAGCGCGTGTTCGATGTCGACAAGTTCCTGCTCGACGTGAAGGCCACGCACGAGCGTTACGGCCGCTGCGTGGTGGCGGTCAGCGAAGGCATCCACGACAAGGCCGGCCAGCCCATCCTGGCGCGCCTCGCCAAGGACCTGGAGCGCGATGACCACGGCAATGTGCAGCTCAGCGGCAGCGGCGCGCTGGCGGATCTGCTGTGCGAAGAGATCAAGGCCAAACTGAAGATCAAGCGCGTGCGCGGCGACACCTTCGGCTACCTGCAGCGCAGCTTTGTCGGTTGCGTCAGCGACGTCGACCAGCGCGAGGCGCGCGAGGTCGGCGAGAAGGCGGTGCAGTTTGCGATGTGGGGCGATCGCAGTGGCTCGGTGGCCATCAAGCGCACCGGCTTCTACTCGGTGGACTACGAGCTGCTGCCGCTCGAGGCCGTGGCCGGCAAGACGCGCACCATGGAAGACGAGTTCATCACCGCCAGCGGCACCGATGTCACCGACGCCTTTCGCATGTACCTGCGGCCGCTGCTGGGCTCGGGCATGCCCGATGCCTTCCGGCTGCGGCCGGCCGCCGTGCCCAAGGTGCTGAACCCGTGACGCAAGCGCTGCGCAGTTGCCCGGCGGGCGACGTGCCTGCGATATCCTGATGCCGACCCGATTTGCCCTTGCAGGAGCCCGTATGTCCACCATTCCTTGCCTTCGCCCCACGCTCCTGGCGCTGGCCTTGTGCAGCGCCGCTGGCGCCCAGGCGCAAGAGAAGTTCAGCTTCTTGACCAACTGGTTTGCGCAGGCCGAGCACGGCGGCTTCTACCAGGCCATCGCCAGCGGCCTGTACAAGAAAGAGGGTCTGGACGTCAGCATCCGCATGGGCGGCCCGCAGGTCAACGGCCTGCAGTTGCTGGCCGCCGGGCAGGTGGATTGCTACATGGGCTACGACGTGCAGACCATGAAGGCACGCGAGCAAGGCATCAAGGCCGTCACCGTGGCCGCGGCCTTCCAGAAGGACCCGCAGGTGATGATTGGCCACCCTGGTGTGGTCAAGCGCATGGAGGACCTCAAAGGCAAGACCATCCTCATCTCGGGCGACGCCAACACCAACTACTGGCCCTGGCTGCGCACAGCCTACGGCCTGAACGACGCGCAGGTGCGGCCCTACACCTTCAACATCCAGCCCTTCGTGGCCGACAAGAACGTGGTGCAGCAGGGCTACCTGTCCAGCGAGCCCTACGCCATCGAAAAAGAAGCCGGCTTCAAGCCCAGCACCTTTTTGCTCTCGGACCACGGCTGGCCGCCGTACTCGACCACCATCGTGTGCATGGAGGACACGCTGAAGAAGAAGCCCAAGGCCGTGGCCGCGTTTGTGAAGGCCAGCATGCAGGGCTGGAAGGACTACCTCAAGGCCGACAACACCGCGGCCAACGCGTTGATCAAGAAAGACAACCCGAACATGACCGACGGCCTGCTGGCCAACGGCCGGGCTCTGATGCTGTCCAGCGGCATGGTCTTCAGCGGCGACGCGGTGCGGCAAGGCGTGGGCATCGTCACCGACGAGCGCATGAAGAAGACCTACGACATGATGGTCGCGATGAAGCTGCTGGACCCCGTCAAGGTCGACCTCAAGAAGACCTACACGACCGAGTTCGTGAAGGACCTCAAGATCCTGCCGTGATGGCGGACACCGCTGCGACAAGCACGCCGGGCAGCGCCGCCGTCGAGATCGTCGGGGCCGAGAAGACCTATCCCAACGGCACGCGCGCGCTGCTGCCGGTAGACCTGACGGTGGGCGAGGGCGAGTTCGTCACGCTGCTCGGGCCCTCGGGCTGCGGCAAGAGCACGCTGTTGAAGATGGTGGCGGGCCTGCTGGCCCCCAGCGCCGGGCAAGTGCAGCTATGGGGCCGGCCGGTGGCCGAGATCGAATCCACCGGTCACCGCCTGGGCTTCGTCTTCCAGGACGCGACCTTGATGCCCTGGGCCACGGTGGCCGCCAACGTGCGCCTGCCGCTCGACCTGGCCGGCGTGCCGCGCGAGCAGGCCAACTTGCGCGTCGCCAACGCGCTTCAACTCGTCGGGCTGTCGAAGTTTGCGGCGCAACGGCCGCGCGAGCTTTCTGGTGGCATGCAGATGCGCGTGTCCATCGCGCGCGGCCTGGTCACCGAGCCCACGCTGTTGCTGATGGACGAACCCTTCGGCGCGCTCGACGAGATCACCCGCAACCGGCTCGACAGCGATCTGCTCGGCCTGTGGAGCGGCAAGCGGCTGACGGTGGTCTTCGTCACGCACTCGATCTTCGAGGCGGTTTACCTGTCCAATCGGGTGGTGGTGATGGCGGCGCGGCCCGGGCGCATCGTCGAGCAGGTGGTGATCGATGAGCCTTACCCGCGCACGCCGGAGTTCCGCGTCTCCACGCGCTTCAGCGCGGCCGCGCGCCGGCTGCAAGACGGCCTGCTGCGTGCCAGCGACGCCGACGAGGCGCTGGCCTGATGCCCAGCGCTGCGCACAAGCTGCTCTGGCCGGCGCTCGTGGCCGTGCTGTTGCTGGCCCTGTGGCAGGGCCTGGTGACGGCGTTCGAGATTCCGGTCTTCCTGGTGCCTTCGCCGCTGCGCGTGGCGCAGGTGCTGGTGAGCGATGCCGCATTGCTCTTCGGCGCCTTGTTCACGACGATCAAGATCACGCTGCTGGCCTTTGCCTGCGCCACCGTGCTGGGCGTGTTGATCGCGTTTGCCTTCGTGCAAAGCCGCGTCATCGAGACGGCGCTGTTCCCCTACGCCGTGCTGCTGCAGGTGACGCCCATCGTGGCCATCGCGCCGCTGATCATCATCTGGGTCAAGGATCCGACGGCCTCGCTGGTGATCTGCGCCACGCTGGTGGCGCTGTTCCCCATCATCGCCAACACCACGCTCGGGCTGCGCAGCGTCAACCCGGGCCTGCTGAGTTTCTTCAGGCTGCATCACGCCACACGCTGGCAGACGCTGGTGCGGCTGCGCATTCCGTCGGCGCTGCCGTACTTTTTTGGCGGGCTGCGCATCAGCAGCGGCCTGGCGCTGATCGGCGCCGTGGTGGCCGAGTTCGTGGCCGGCACCGGCGGCACCGGCACCGGGCTGGCCTACCAGATCCTGCAGGCCGGCTACCAGCTCAACATCCCGCGCATGTTTGCCGCGCTGCTGCTCATCACGCTCACCGGCGTGGGGCTGTTCGCGCTGATGGCTGTGCTGTCGCGCTGGGCACTGGGCGGCTGGCATGAGAGCGAAGTGCCGCATGACTGATCCGCAGGTCAGGTGCCCCCAAGCAGCCCATCCCCCATGCGAAAACTGAACAGCAATTCGTCGGTGGCGCGCAGACGGCGGCAGACCTCGCGGCCCATGTTCATCTGGATCAGCGCAAACTGTTCGAGGTCGTGTTCGTAGACGCGCATCAAGTCGTCAGACGAAAGTTCAAGCACCACGCAAGGGGTGTCGGCACGCACCGTGGCGCTGCGCGGCTGCAGGTCCATCAAGGCCATCTCGCCCACGCAGTCGCCGACGTGCAGGTGGTGCAGCAGATGATCGACGCCTTGCCAGCGCTTGAGCACCGCGGCGTCGCCGCGCAGCAGCACAAACATCGAGCACGCCGCGTCGCCTTCGCGGAACAGGCAGTCACCGGCGGCCACGCTGCGCTCGCTGGCGCGCTCGAGCAGCACGGCGAGCGTGTCGTCGCGGATGGCGCCAAAGATCGGCATCCGCTGCAGTAACTCGACTGGCATGGCTTGCATCGAACCCTC
>JANPMR010000227.1:0-1543 GCA_031427055.1 Rubrivivax sp. | reverse complement strand
GGCTTTCGCATGGGGCCGTGCGAGCTGATGGACCTGATCGGCCACGACACCAACTTCGCGGTCACGCAATCGGTCTTCGAAGCCAACTTCTTCGACAAGCGCTACCAGCCCAGCGGCGTGCAGCGCGAGATGGTCGACGGCGGCCGGCTCGGGCGCAAGAGCGGGCGCGGCTTTTACCGCTACCCCGATGGCGCACCGCCGCTGCCCGCTGCGCCCACCGACGCACCGGCCAACGCGCCGGCCAACGCGTTAGAGGTCACCGTGCATGGCGGTGGTGCCATTGCCGACTGGCTGGAGCACGGCGCCGCACGCGCCATGGCCGCCTACGGCAAGCACCCGGCACGCCTGTACGCCAGCGGCTGGACCGGCATCGAGGTGGCCCGCGCGCGGCTGGTGCTGACCGACGGCCGCACAGCACAAGAGCTCGCCCAGCTCATGGATCTCGCCGACATCACGGTGTTCGACCGCCCGCTCGCCTTGCCCTCGTCTCTGGCGGTCTCCGCAGGCACGGCGCTGGCCTACGCTGTCGCGCCCAGCGCCAGCCCGGCCTGGCGCGGCCAGTCGGCCGCCTGGCTGGCGGCCCTGGGCGTGGCGCCACAAGCCGTGGCGGACACGCCAGGGCTGGTGGCCGCGCGCACGGTCGCCATGCTCGTCAACGAAGCCGCCGACGCGGTGCTGCACGGCGTGTGCACGCCCGATGGCGCCGATGCCGCCATGAAGCTCGGCGTCAACTATCCCGCCGGCCCCTTCGAGTGGCTGGCAGGCTGGGGTGCGGCCGACATCGTGGCGCTGCTCGACGCGCTCGACGCCCACCACCGCGGCGAGCGTTACCGCGTCAGCCCCTGGCTGCGCCGCCAGATCGCTTCGAAAGCCTGATGCCATGAACCACGCCTACATCTGCGACGCCATCCGCACGCCCTTCGGCCGCTACGGCGGCGCGCTGTCCTCGGTGCGCACCGACGACCTGGGCGCCATCCCGATCAAGGCGCTGATGGCACGCAACCCCGGTGTCGACTGGGCTGCGGTGACCGACGTGCTCTACGGCTGCGCCAACCAGGCTGGCGAGGACAACCGCAACGTCGCGCGCATGGCCGCCTTGCTGGCCGGCCTGCCGGTGGATGTGCCCGGCGCGACGATCAACCGCCTGTGCGGCAGCGGCATGGACGCCGTGGGCAGCGCGGCGCGCGCCATCAAGGCGGGCGAGGCGGAACTGATGATTGCCGGCGGCGTCGAGAGCATGAGCCGCGCGCCCTTCGTGATGCCCAAGGCGGAAAGCGCCTTCAGCCGCAGCAACGCGGTCTACGACACCACCATCGGCTGGCGCTTCGTCAACAAGCGCATGAAAGAACTCTACGGCGTCGACAGCATGCCCGAGACGGCCGAAAACGTGGCCGCGCAGTTTGGCATCGAGCGCGAGGCGCAGGACCGCATGGCGCTGCGCTCGCAGCTCAATGCCGTGTCGGCGCAGCAGGCCGGGCATCTCGCGGCCGAGATCACGCCCGTCACCATCGCGCAGAAGAAGGGCGACGCCATCGTCGTCGAT
>JANPMR010000226.1:0-3304 GCA_031427055.1 Rubrivivax sp. | reverse complement strand
GCCTCGATGGCGTGGCCGCGCCGCGCCAGTTGATCCTGGCGCAGCGGCAGCGGCTCGCCGGCGGCGACGCGCAGTTGCCACTCGACGAGATCGAGGCCGGTGATGGCCTCGGTCACCGGGTGCTCGACCTGCAGCCGCGTGTTCATCTCCATGAAGTAGAAGCGCAGATCACCGTCCGCTGCGGGTTCGGCGATGAACTCGACCGTGCCGGCGCCGACATAGCCCACGGCCTTGGCCGCGGCCACGGCGGCGGCGCCCATCTCGGCGCGGCGCGCCTCGCTCATACCCGGCGCGGGCGCTTCTTCGAGCACCTTCTGGTGGCGGCGCTGCACCGAGCAGTCGCGCTCGAAGAGGTAGACGCACTGGCCCTGCGTGTCGCCGAAGACCTGGATCTCGATGTGGCGCGGCCGCGTCACGTAGCGTTCGACCAGCACGTGCTCGTTGCCGAAGCTGGACTTGGCCTCGCGCTGGCACGACGCGAGCGCGGCGGCAAAGTCCTCAGCCTTGTCAACGCGGCGCATGCCCTTGCCGCCGCCACCGGCGCTGGCCTTGATGAGCACCGGATAGCCGATGCGCGCGGCCTCGTGCGCCAGCAGTGCGGGGGCGTTGTCGTCGCCGTGGTAGCCGGGCACCAGCGGCACGCCGGCCGCGCCCATCAGCGACTTGGCCGCGCTCTTGCTGCCCATGGCCGCAATGGCCGATGCCGGCGGGCCGATGAACACCAGGCCGGCTTCGGCGCAGGCGCGCGCAAAGGCCTCGTTTTCGCTCAGGAAGCCGTAGCCGGGGTGCACCGCCTGCGCGCCAGTGGCAAGCGCCGCGTCGATGATGCGCTGCCACTGCAGATAGCTGTCGCGCGGTGCGTTGCCGCCCACGTGCACCGCCTCATCGCAGGCCGCCACGTGGCGTGATTGGGCATCGGCATCGGAGTACACGGCCACCGTGCGCACGCCCATGCGGCGGGCGGTGGCCGCGACCCGGCACGCGATCTCGCCGCGGTTGGCGATCAGGATCTTCTTGAACATGCAAGCCTCTGCATCAGGTTGACGACCGCCAAGCCGGGTCGCGCTTGTTGAGAAAGGCCTGCACGCCCTCGCGCCCTTCGGCGCTGGCGCGGATGTCGGCGATGCGGCGCGCGGTGTCGTCGCGCAGGGCGGCATCGACCGGGCGCCCGGCGACGTCCTTGACGAGCTGCTTGCAGGCCTTCACCGCCGCCGGGCCGTTGGCCACGCACGCGGCCACGATCTCGGCCACCTTGGCGTCGAGCGCTTCGGCCACCACCACCTCGTGCACGAAGCCCAGCGCCTGCGCGCGCGCCGCGTCAAAGCGCTCGGCGGTGGTGAAGTAGCGCCGCGACGCCTGCTCGCCCAGGGCGCGCACGACATACGGGCCGATGGTTGCGGGCAGCAGACCCAGCTTGGCCTCGCTGAGGCAGAACTGCACGCCCTCGGCCGCCACCAGCACGTCGCACACCGCGGCCAGGCCCACGCCGCCGGCATAGCAGTCGCCGTGGATGCGGCCCACCACGGGCAGCGGGCAAGTCCAGATCGTCCACAGCATCTCGGCCAGGCCGGTGGCATCGGCGTGGTTCTGCTCCCAGGTGTAGTCAGCCATCGCACGCATCCACGACAGGTCGGCGCCGGCGCAGAAGGCCTTGCCGTGGCCGGCCAGCACGATGGCGCGCAGGCCGGGGTCGGCGCCCAGGGTGCGAAACGCTGCCGTCAGCTCGGTGATGACGCCATCGTTGAAGGCGTTGCGAACTTCGGGACGGTTGAGCCAGACCTCGGCCACGTGGGGCGCGGAGCGCCGGATGTCGAGCGTGGTGCTCATGCGTCAGTGCCGCCAACCGCGCAAGCCGCGCAGTTGCTCGAATGCGTTGAAGTCGCGATCACGGTGCAGCAGCGCGTAGTCGCGCTCGATGCAGAACGTGGCCAGCAGCACGTCGATGCTGCTGCGCACGGTGATTCCTTGCGCGCGCAGGCTGCGGTAATGCTGCGCGGCCGCCAGTGCCAGATCCGCGCCGCCAGTCTCTTCGATGTGCAAGCCCTCCAGCATGCGCCGGGCCTGGCGGTGGGCATGCTCATGGCGAAAGCCACGCAAGACCTCGAAGAGCACGAGGTCGGGCACAACCACGCGGATCTCGCCGTGCCCGAGCAGTTGGTCGAGCATCTCGACCGCCGGGTGATCGACATCATTGAAGAAGTCGATCCACACGCTGGAGTCAACGACCAGCACGGCGCTTCCTTGGCGTGGGCTCGCGAGCCACGAGTTCGGTGGCCGCTGGCTCGGCTTGGGTCCAGTCGATGGATTCGTCGCCTTCCCACTTGAGCTTGCCGCGCCACTTGAGAATCTCGCGGTAGGCCGCCTGCCGCGCCAGCAGCTTGAGGCCGGCCTCGACCGCGTCCTTCTTGGTCTTGTACGGACCGGCCCGCATGGCCATGGCCATCAAGTCGTCGTCGATATCGATATTCGTGCGCATGATGTGTTCAATAAAGACCTTATGTACACATCGTACACTACATGCGAAAGATGCCAAAGCGCGGGCTGTCCGGTATCGGCGCGTTCAGGCTGGCCGACAGCCCCAGCGCCAATACACGGCGCGTGTCGGCGGGGTCGATGACACCGTCGTCCCACAGCCGCGCACTGGCGTAGTAGGGGTGCGCCTGGTGCGCAAACTGCTCGAGGATGGGCTGCTTGAAGGCGGCCTCTTCGGCGGCCGACCACTGGCCGCCCTTGCCTTCGATGCCGTCGCGCCGCACGGTGGCCAGCACGCCGGCGGCCTGCTCGCCGCCCATCACGCTGATGCGCGCGTTGGGCCACATCCACAGGAAGCGCGGGCTGTAGGCGCGGCCGCACATGCCGTAGTTGCCGGCGCCAAAGCTGCCGCCGATGATCACGGTGAACTTGGGCACTGTGGCCGTGGCCACGGCGGTGACCATCTTGGCGCCGTGCTTGGCGATGCCTTCGTTTTCGTACTTGCGCCCGACCATGAAGCCGGTGATGTTCTGCAGGAAGACCAGCGGCACCTTGCGCTGGCAGCACAGCTCGATGAAGTGCGCGCCCTTTTGCGCGCTCTCGCCAAACAGGATGCCGTTGTTGGCGATGAGGCCCACCGGCATGCCCTCGATGTGCGCGAAGCCGGTCACCAGCGTGGCGCCGTAGCGGGCCTTGAATTCGTCGAACTCGCTGCCGTCGACGATGCGGGCAATGATCTCGCGCACGTCGAAGGGCTTGCGACTGGAAAATCCTGATTCATCCGTCGGGATCACGCCGTGCAATTCACTGCGGTCGAAGAGCGGCGCTCGCG
>JANPMR010000225.1:0-5783 GCA_031427055.1 Rubrivivax sp. | reverse complement strand
GCTGTGCGCGCCGGGCGAGGCTGTCTCGTCACATTCGTCCTTGGTCGAGAACTGCGGACAGATCATCGTCGTGTCGCCCGACGCCGGCATCCAGGAGGTCTTCCGGAGGCTGGCGATTGATGACGCCCGCACGGCCAGGATTGCCGAGGAAATCGTCGATGCCGGACATCCGGCGCTGATGCGGATGTGGCGAAGCGCCAGGTCGGCTATCGCGCCATGGGGTACCGCGTTGAAGCCGCCGCGGCCGACCTGTTCGTCGCCGAAGATTGACCTGCGAACCGCGCGGCGCCGACCAGCCTCGGCCTACGCCTTTGCGGCGCGGAACGCAGCCTCTACCGCCCGAACCAGGGAAGGATGCAGCGTACTCAGCCGAGGGTTCTGGCCATGGGGTGCGGCGGGTGGCACCGAGAACCAATCGGTCGTGAAGGGAAGATCAACGGCTTGTCTGAGGTCGAACTTCGTGTCGTAGCTGAGGCCGGCAGCCTGAAAGGCCACAGGATTGCGGTCACGCAGGATCGAGAACTCACCCCGGTGCAGCGTCGTGGTGCGCTGACTGGTGCCGTAGGCCACGCGCACGGTGAATTCTGGCGCATCGTCGTCGAAGACCGCGAGGACGAGCGCTGGGCGTGGCTTGGGGCGTGGCGTGATGTCGTCGGGAAAGTGGCACCAGACGATCTCGCCGGCGGTGGGCTCGGCCCACCACTGCACCGTCACTTCGGCTCCACCTCGAAAAGGCTGGAGCGCACCGAGCGCATCTTGCCTTGCGGCGCCTGCTTTCTGATCTGCCGCAACTGGCCGGCCGTCACCGGGCCTTCATCGGCTTCGTACTGCGGCAAGAGCCGGACTGCCATGTCGTGCAAGGCGAGGTGGATGGCCTGGGTCTCGTCGACACCGAGGTGCTCTGCCATGCGTTTGGCGGTGTCACGGGTGACGCCGGTGGCACTGTCGGCTGGCCGATACCGGAACGAAATTTGATCGGCAGTGCTGCGAGCGGTCATCGGGTTCACCTTCGAAATTGGATATCTTGAAGATATCCAAACGAGCGATTGCTGTCAAGGAATGTGCTTCGACGTGCGGTACGCACGCGCTCTATCGTCGTCAAATCCCGTGGGGGGACCTTTGAGGGACCGGCAGGTCTGCATCGCCACGCCTCGCGCAAGCCGCGTGCAGCGCCTCAAGCACCCTGCAGCAATGCGCCGGGCCCCATCACCGCGTCAGCCAGCGCCGAGCGACGTAGCTCAGCGCATCCACCAGCGCCACCAGCAGCAGCATGGCGCCCAGGATGGTGGCCGTCTTGCCCATGTGGAACAGGCCCATGTGGAAGGCCAGCAGCTGGCCCAGCCCGCCGGCGCCCACCACGCCCAGCACGGCGGCGGCGCGGATGTTGTTCTCCCAGCGGTACAGGGTGTAGCTCATCAACTGCGGCAGCACTTGGGGCAGCGTCGCGTAGCAAAACACGCGCAGCGGCGTGACGCCCTGGGTGCGCAGCGCCTCGCCGGGGCCGGGCGGGGCGTTTTCGACGGCTTCGGCAAACAGCCGTCCCAGCACGCCCGTGGTGTGCAGTGCCAGCGCCAGCGTGCCGGCCATCGGGCCCAGGCCGGCCGAGATCAACAGCAGCGCCGCCCACACCAGCTCGGGCACCGAGCGCAGCGCGTTGAGCAGCAGCCGCACGGGGAATCGCGTCCAGGCGCGCTGGCCGGCATGCAAGCGGCTGGCCGGCAAGGCCAGTGCCAGCCCGGCCATCGCGGCCAGCAGTGTGCCCAGTGCCGACATCGCCAGCGTCTCGAGCGTGCCGAGCAGCACCTTGCGCAGGAACGCCGGCGAGGTGTCGGGCGGAAAGAACTCGGCCACGAAGCGGCCCATGCTGCGCGCCGCGTCCAGCGACAGGAACTGCGCCCATTGCAGGTCGAGCGTCCAGAAGCTCAACACCACGAGCACCAGCACCGCGAGCGTGAACCAGCAGGCGCGGCAGCGCGCGCTGAACAGCGGCGGCGGCAGCTTGTAGGGCGAGTTGGCGGCGCTCGAACTCATTGGATTCAGCCCAGCGCCTTGCGCAGCCTGGCGCTCACGTGGTCGGCCAGCGCCACCAGCGCCATGAAGACCAGCAGCATGGTGGCCACCTCGCCGCCGTTGAACATCTTCATCGAGGTGTCGAGCTGCTGCCCCAGGCCGCCGGCGCCCACAAAGCCCAGCACCACCGAGCTGCGGATGGCGCACTCCCAGCGGTAGACGGTGTACGAGCTCAGCTCGGCCGCGTTCTGCGGCAGCAGACCGTAGAGCAGCGCCTGCAGCCGGCCGCTGCCGTTGCGCAGCAGCGCCTGCGTGGGATGGGCCTCGCCGCTCTCCAGAATCTCGCCATAGACCTTGCCCAGCATGCCGCCGTAGGTGAGCGCGATGGCCAGCACGCCGGCCGTGGGCCCGAGGCCGACGACGCGCACAAAGACCAGCGCCCACACCAGTTCGGGCACGCTGCGCAGCACGATGAGCAGCCAGCGCACTGCCTGGCGCAGCCAGAAGGGCGCGCGCGCCATGCGGCCGGACAAGGCCGAGATCGACAGCGCCGAGGTCGACATCAGCGTCAACGGCACCGCCAGCACCAGCGCCAGCGTCATGCCGGCGGTGGCGATAGCCACCGTGCGCCAGGCCTCGCGCGCCACCAGGGCCAGAAAGTCGGGTGCCAGCACGGGTGGAAAGAAACTCTTGATGAACTGCGCGCTGATCTTCAGATTGGCAGGCTCGAACAGCACCCAGGGCCTGAACTCGGTGGCCACCGCCAGCGGCCACAAGAGCACCAGCGCGGCGCTCCAGGCCCACACGCGGCCGGCCCAGGCGGGGTCACGCAGGGCGGCCACGGCGGCAGGGGTGATGGGGGCGGTGTTGCGGCCGGTCGTGCGGGCGGTGGTCATGGTCGCAGCAACGGGCTCACGTCGTCGCCGCGTCAGCGGCAATGCATGACGGCCGGCAGCGGCGCTGTGGCGGGCGCATCGCCATCGCTGGCGCCAGCGTCGCCAAGGAGCTCGTGTTCATGCTGCGCGTACAGCCGCGCCAGCTGATCTTGCGAGACTTCGGCGGTGGGCAGGTCGAAGGCCAGCACGCCGTCGCGCAGCCCCACGATGCGCGGAAAGTGGGCCAGCGCCATGTCCACCTGGTGCAGCGTGGCCACCAGCGTGACGCCGCGTTCGCGCGCGCCTTCGGTGAGGGCGATCATGGCCTGGCGCGCACGGGTCGGGTCCAGCGCCGACAGCGGCTCGTCGATCAGCCACAGCCGCGCCGGCGCCAGCAGCGCGCGCGCCAGGCCGACCCGCTGGCGCTCGCCACCCGAGAGCCGGTCCACGCGCTCGAAGAGCTTGTCGGCGAGATCGAAGCGCTGCAGTGCGTCGTGGGCGGCCGGGATGTCGCTGGGATAGAAGAGCGACCTCACGCTGGCCAGCAGGCTCATGGCCGGCAGCCGGCCGGCCAGCACGGCGGTCACCACGCGCTGGCGCGGTGGCAGCGGCGGCACTTGCGGCGCCAGAAAGAGCTGCCCGCGCAGCGCCTGCAAGTGGGCGCGCGGCAACGCCCAGGGCTGCGCGCCGTCCAGCGTCAAGTGGCCCTGGGTGGGCGGCAGCGCGCAGGCCAGCAACTGCAGCAGCGTCGTCTTGCCGGCGCCCGAGGGGCCGATCACCGCCACCTGTTCGCCCGCGGCCACCTGCAGGCCCAGGCCGTGCACGGCGGGTGCGGCGCCGGCACGCGCGGCCGGGTGGCGTGCGGCCACGCCTTCGAGCGCGATCTTCACGCGGCGTGCACTTACAGCAGGCCGGCGCTGCGCGCCGCGGCCTCGATGCCCTTGTAGTTGTCGGGCGTGGTGGTGATGTAGCGCGTGGCGCGGTTCAGGCCCAGTATTTCCTTGCCCTCGGGCGTGGCCGGGTCAAGATCAAGCAGCGCCTTCTGGATGCGCGCCCGTAGCTCGGCCGGCATGTCGGCATGCACCGACCAGTTGTAGTTGAAGTAGGGCGCTGTGGTGAAGAACACGTCCACGGCCTTGGTGTCGACCTTGTTCTCGGTCACGAACTTGCGCCACACGGTGATGTCGAGCGCCGCGGCATCGACCTTGCCACTCACCACCGAGGCGATGGTGGCGTCGTGCGCGCCCGAGTAGGCAATGCGCTTGAAGTCCTTCTCGGGGTCGATCCTGGCCTGCAGCAAGAAGCTGCGCGGCATCAGGTGGCCCGAGGTGCTGCTCTGCGAACCAAAGCTGATCTGGCGGCCCTTCATGTCGGCCAGCGTCTTGATGCCCGAGTCGGTCTTGGCGATGAACACCGACTGGAAGCGCGTGTCTTCCTCGCGCTGCGCGATGGGGATGATCTTGCCGCCCGAGCGAATCTGCGCCTGCACGTGGGTGAAGCCGCCGAACCAGACCAGATCGACCTTCTTGTTCACCAGCACCTCGACGGCGGCCGGGTAGTCGCTGACCGGCGTGAACTCGACCTTCATGCCGAGCTTCTTCTCCAGATAGGCGGCCAGCGGCATGAACTTGCGCGTCTGCTCGGTGGCGGCTTCTTCGGGGATGGTGGTCACGCGAAGCATCGGCTGTGCGTGCGACAGGGTGCCAAGGGTGACCAAGGCGCAGGCGAGCAGTGCCCGCAGCGTGCGCGAGGGGGACTGGCTGATCATGAGGGCTCCAATGGGATCGGATTGACGGGTGGGTGTCAGGGCGATGGCGGGCCGCTCGGTGTCGTGACACTGGCGGATGGCGGCTCACGCCGCTGACCGCGACTCTAGCCGCCGCGCGCTGCTAAAGTTGAACGCAGGGCATTCAACGGCCCGCTCGCCCACGACGCCCCATCATGCCCAGCCCGCAGTTCATCCAGTTGCACCGCATCGACGACGGCATCCTGGCCGACGAGGCCAGCGCCGGTTTGCGCGCGCGCCCGGCCTGGCTGTCGCCCAAATTCTTCTACGACGCCTTGGGCTCGCGCTTGTTCGACGCCATCACCGAGCTGGCCGAGTACTACCCCACGCGCACCGAGGCGGCCATCTTCGACGCCCAAGGCCCGGCCATTGCCGCGGCCGTGCTGGCCGCCACCGGCGCGCGGCCGGTGCTGGTGGATCTGGGCGCCGGCAACTGCGCCAAGGCGGCGCGCCTGTTCGGCGCGCTGGCGCCGCGGCGCTATGTGGCGGTGGACATTTCGGTGGACTTCTTGCGGCAGTCGCTGCAGCAGTTGCAACGCGAGCATCCGGCGCTGGACATGCTCGGCGTCGGGCTGGATTTCTCCACCCGGCTGCAGTTGCCGGTTGATGTGATCAACGGCCCGGCGCTGGTGTTCTACCCCGGGTCGAGCATCGGCAATTTCGCCCCCGCCGACGCACTGCGGCTGCTGCGCGAGGCGCGCGAGGTGGCGGCCGGCGGCGCGCTGCTGATCGGCGTCGACCGCGTCAAGCCGTGCGCGGTGCTCGAGGCCGCCTACGACGACGACCTGGGCGTCACGGCGGCCTTCAACCTCAACCTGCTCAAGCACCTGAACCGCCTGCTCGGCGCCGACTTTGAGGTGCGCGACTGGCGCCACGTGGCCTTGTTCGACGCGGCGCAGTCGCGCATCGAGATGCACCTCGAGGCACGAACCGCCGTCACCGTGCGCTGGCCCCAGGGCGAGCGGCACTTTGCGGCGGGCGAGCGCATGCACACCGAGAACTCCTACAAGTGGACGCCCGAGGCTTTCGAAGCCCTGCTGCGCGAGGCCGGCTTCAGCCAGGTGCGGCAGTGGAGCGACGAACGCGGCTGGTTTTTGGTGGTGTTGGCTTCG
>JANPMR010000224.1:0-21300 GCA_031427055.1 Rubrivivax sp. | reverse complement strand
CGCCAACTACCTGTCGACCGAAGCCGACCGCCAGGTCGCCGCCGATTCGCTGCGCCTGACCCGCCGCATCGCCGCGATGCCGGCGCTGGCCAAGTACCAGCCGAAAGAGGTCAGGCCGGGCGTGCAGTTCCAGACCGACGATGAGCTGGCGCGGCTGGCCGGCGACATCGGCACCACCATCTTCCACCCCGTCGGCACCTGCCGCATGGGCCGCCCCGGCGAGGCCGGCGCGGTGGTCGACAGCCGGCTGCGTGTGCAAGGCCTGGCCGGCTTGCGCATCGCCGACGCCAGCGTCATGCCCACCATCACCAGCGGTAACACCAATTCGCCCACGCTGATGATCGCCGAGCGTGCGGCGCAATGGCTTCTCGCACCGGGTTGAAAGACCGCGAGGCGACGGGAAACTCCGGATGCCGCTGCGGGGCGGCCCCCTTACATTGCGCAGCAACCGCGGCTGCGGCGGCGTGCAGTGGGGCGCCACCTGACGGCTGGACGGGGGACCGAGGAGACACACCGGCGCCAGCCGGGCCGAGAAGGACAGACAGGCGCCGCCCCTGGGCGCCAGACGACGAAGGCAGATTGCAAAAAGACCACCGCCAAGCAGAGCGGCCGGTCCGTAAAAGGCGCCCACCGGGCGCCTTTTTTGTCGCCACACGGTGGGCGGCGACACCGACGGACACGTGGTACGGGGCCGGCGCGTCGTAGCATCGGGCTTCGCCGTCCAAAGGCCCGAGCCCATGTCTGTCAATCCCCAGTTGCGGTCTCTCGAGATCGACATTCCGTCGCAGCCCCAGTCGCTGGTGAAGCTGTCGCTGTTGATGGCCGAAGAGGACATGAACCTGCAGGCCGCGTCGGCGCTGATCGAGACCGACATGGCCTTGGCCGCCGCCGTGATGAAGGCCGTGAACTCGTCGCTCTACGGCCTGAAGGGCCGCGTGCAGAGCGTGCATCAGGCCATTTCCTACCTGGGCATGCGCGAGGTGGCCGGCATCACCTTCGAGATGGGGCTGCGCGCGGCCTTCCCGCCGGCCGCCGAGCTCGAACCGGTGTGGGCGCGCGCCGCACGCCGGGGCCTGCTGATGGGCCGCTTGGCCGCGCGCATGTCGCTGGACGCCTGGGGCGCGCACTCCGCGGGCCTGTTCGAGGAATGCGGCAAGGCGGTGCTCTTTCGCCACGCACCCGACCACTACCGCGCCATGCTGCGGGCGGCCGGCGACGACGGCGATCTGGTCACAATGGAGCAGGCCGGGTTTGGCGTCAGCCATGACGCATTGGGCGCGGCGTTGTGCGAGAGCTGGGGCTTGGGCGCTGCGGCAGTGGCCAGCGTGCGCCACCATGTGCTGGCGCAAGCCACGCGCCAACTGCCCGAGCAGGCGCCGAAGCGTGCCATCTGCGCGCTGTCCGTTATCGCCCACGCGCTGGACGGCGACGCCGACGCGCTGGACGAGGCCACCCTGGCCGTCGCGCAGCAAGCCGACCTGGACGCCACGTTGTTGCTGCGCGCGGCGCGACAAACGCGCGAGGAAATCGACAACGCGGCTGCCAACGGGCGCGCCTGACCGGGCGACGGCGGTCGCTGATCGACAACGGGGCTGAGGGAAGTCCTGCTGTTGTCGGCGTCGCACCTTGGGTAGTCTCCAGCTTCCACGCTGACCACCACGGGCCCTCGCCGGCCCCTCATCGACATGGCCACCAAAGTCAACCCCGACACACTCGCGCTGCAGCGCCTCTATCACTGGGAAAGCACCGGCCCCGACCGCGTGGCGCTAACGCAGCCGCTGGGCGGCGGCGCCGTGCGCGACTTCACCTGGCGCGAGGTGCTCGACCAAAGCAGGCGCATGGCCGCCCACCTGCAGAGCCTGGGCCTGCAGCCGGGTGACAAGGTGGCGCTGTTGTCCAAGAACACGGCGTACTGGCTGATGGCCGACTTCGCGATCTGGATCGGCGGCTTCGTCTCGGTGCCGCTGTACCCCACATTGGCCGCAGGGACGATCCGCCAGATCCTCGAGCACAGCGAGGCCAAGCTGCTGTTCGTGGGCAAGCTCGACGGCTGGGCTGGCATGAAGCCGGGCATCCCGGCGGGGCTGCAGTGCATCAGCCTGCCGCTGGCACCTGATGACGCCGCCAAGGCCTACCCGAAATGGGACGACATCACCGCCAAGACGCAGCCGCTCAAGGGCAATCCGTTGCGCGATGCCGACGAGCTGAGCACCATCATGTACACCTCAGGCACCACGGGCGCGCCCAAGGGCGTGATGCACAGCTTTGGCACCTTTGCCCAGGGCGTCACGTCGGGCCTCAAGCGGGTGCCGATCGACAGCAGCGCGCGCATGCTGAGCTACCTGCCGCTGGCACACGTGGCCGAGCGCACCTTGGTCGAGCACGGCATCTTGGCCACTGGCATGCACGTTTTCTTCGCCGAGAGCCTGGAGACCTTCGCCGCCGACTTGCAGCGCGCCCGGCCCACGGTGTTCTTCAGCGTGCCGCGGCTGTGGGTGAAGTTTCGCCAGACCATCAGCGCCAAGATGCCGCCGGCCAAGCTCGACCTGATGCTCAAGATCCCCATCCTGGGCGGCATCGTGCGCAAGAAGATCCTCACCGCCTTGGGCCTTCAGGAGTGCACGTGGGCCGCCGGCGGCGCCGCGCCCATGCCGCCCGATCTGCTGCGCTGGTACAACAAGCTCGGCCTCGACCTGGTTGAGGTCTACGGCATGACCGAGAACTGCGGCATCAGCCACTCCACGCTGCCGGGCAAGCAGCGCCCGGGCACCGTCGGCCTGCCCTATGACGTCGTGCAAAGCCGCCTGGACCCGACGACGAGCGAGATCCAGATGAAGGCGCCCTGCCTCATGCTGGGCTACTACAAAGAACCCGAGATCACCCAGCAGGCCTTCACCGCCGACGGCTGGCTGCGCACCGGCGACAAGGGCGGGCTCGACGCCGAGGGCAACCTCAAGATCACTGGCCGCGTGAAGGACCTTTTCAAGACCAGCAAGGGCAAGTACGTCGCGCCGGCGCCGATCGAGGACAAGCTGGTGATGCACAACGCCATCGAAGCCTGCTGCGTGACGGGCGCCAACCTGGGCCAGCCGCTGGCGCTGGCGATGCTCAATGCCGAGACCATCGCCAAGATCGCCGACAGCACGGCGCGCGCCGAACTGGAGGTGTCACTGACCGCGCACTTGAAGTCCATCAACGAAACACTCGACCCGCACGAGCAGCTCGACTGCCTGGTCGTCACCGCCGAGGCCTGGACGGTGGACAACGACCTCATCACGCCCACCTTCAAGGTCAAGCGCAACCGCATCGAGGACTTGTTCGCGAAGAACTACGACCACTGGATCGAGATGCGCAAGAAGGTCATCTGGCATAAAGCTTGACCCCCCGCCGGAAGCGGCTGCGCCGCTCCCGCGACGTTCACGGGTTGCGCTGGCTAGCGCGACGCAGCGGGCGCGGGCGCAGACGGTACCGGCGTGTTGACGATGACGCCGGGGCCGATGGGGATCTCGTCGGACAGCGTCACGCCGGTGACGAAGTGGCGGGTCTCGCCGAAGCAACTGGTCGGCAGACCCACCTTCTCTTCGTAGTGCAGCGCCACGCGCTTGCCGATGAAGGCCGTGATTTGCTTGGCCACTGCGTCGTCACGCACCGTGAAGTAGAACTTCTCGGCCGTCGAGCCCGGCAGCGAGACCAGCGCCAGCTCGCCTTCCCAGGTCTTGCAGATCCAGCCTTTGTTGGACAGCTTCTGCACCCAGCCGGCGCGCTCGCCGCTCGAGTAGCTCCAGCTCAGGGCGGCCCAGAACCAGGCGCTCAGCAGTGCGGCAATCACCACGAGAGGCAGGACGACGTACTTGATCATGGAAGGCAGGCCCGAGCTGTGTTGAGCAGATTATGGGCCGCAGCCCCTTCCCGCCGCGGGCGCGATACTCCTGCAACCGGAGACCCCTCATGCCACGCGCCATCCTCGACGAAGCCCAGATCCACCCCGCCGTGCGCGATCGCATTGCCGACCACCATGCCGACATCGTGCGCGAGGTGCGCGCTGCCATTGCGCAGCACGCCGTGGTCGTCGTGGGCATGCGCCAGAACCCGTATCCACGCAAGGCGCGCAAGGCGCTCGACGCCGCCGGCATCGCGCATCAGTACCTGGAGTACGGCAGCTACTTCAGCGACTGGCGCCGCCGCACGGCGCTGAAGATGTGGACGGGTTGGTCAACGCTGCCGCTGGTCTTCGTCAAGGGCACGCTGGTGGGCGGTGCTGACGACCTTTCACGGCTGATCGCCAGCGGCGAGCTGAAGCGGCTGCTGGGCTGAAGTCTCCTGTTAGTGCCCGCCTGTAGGGCAGCCCGATTGCCGCCGAGGCGGGCGCTGCCTTCATGCAGAATCGACGCACGGTCGTACAAGTCAGGCAAGTGGAGCGTTCATGGCCTACCGGTGGAGCCTGGAAGGGCCCGCTTTCGAGTTCCCCAGTCCCTTCGGCATAGAGAACCGGTTCCTGGAGCTGCGTGGCTACCTGCTGATCGCTCTGGCCATCGGCGTGGCGCTGGTGCTGGCGTTCGTGGGGGGCGACGACGCCGCGCGGCCGGTGGTCATGCTGGAAAAGTTGCCCGAGAAGGCCAGCCTGTGGCCGCATGTCTTGGGCGCCGTGCTGATGGCTTTGCTGGGCGGTCTCAACCTGCTGCAGGCCTCGCGTCAGCGCAGGCTGTTGCTGACGCCTGGGCAGCCCGCGTCGCTGATGCCGGAGGTGTCGCACGAGGCCACGGGCGCCAGTGCCGGTGCCGCCTGGCTGATGCGTGGCATGGACGAGGGCGTGGCCGCGGTGCCAGAGCTCAGCGGCCCGTTCCTGCGCTGGCTGCGCCGCCTGGGCGGCGCCCACTTGGCTGCAGCACCGGTTTCGCTGCACGACTACATGCGCGTGCGGCTGTCGCGCGTCGCGCTGTTGAGCGGGCTGACGCTGATGCTCGCCGTGGGTGCGTTGGGCGCGCTGGCATCGTCCAAGCCGGCGGCACTGTCGCTGGTGGCGCTGGTGGTGGGCTTGATCGGCGTGGCCGCGCTGACGCGCCATCTGGTGTATCCCGAGCGCGCCGCACCGCCGCCGCGGGTCGTCGCGGCGGTGCTCGTCGTCGGGGTGCTCGCCGCGGCCCCGCTGGCGTGGTTTTCGGGCGTCTTGCCCGGCACCAGCCACTGGCCGCGCCTGGGTCTGCCCACTGCCGCCGCGGTGATGCTGATCCTGGGTCTGACTTTCGAGGCCCTGGGCCTGTGCGCAGCGCGCGCGCAGACGGTGGCGCCGCAGGGCGCTGCGGTCGTGGGCGAGGGGATGGCGGTGAGCTTTGGTGCCGATCCGGGCCGCTTGCTGGGCGAGGTCGACCGCGAGCTGCAGCGTCGCTGGGCGGACGGTGTCCCGAACCGGCGCTATGCCCGTCTGCCGCCGCGGATCGATCTGGCCGCCGACGAGGGCCGCTTCGGCGCCACGGTGCTCGAGGAGTCGCAGCCCCTGACGCCGCCGGTGGCGCGCAACGCCGCGCAACGCCGCGCCGCGGCCAGCGCGACCAGGGCGCATTGGCTGCTGGCGCTGGAGGGGCTCGGCCTGACGGCCAGCGCGGCTGGCGGCTTGTTGTGGCTCTGGCTGGCCTACGCGCACATGATCGACGCGGCGTCGAGCTGGGCGCCGGCGAGCGTCGGCCTGGCTTGTCTGCTTGTCGGCGGCTATGCGCTGCGCATCGGCCACCTGCTGTGGAGCCGGGTCGAGGTGGAGTCCACATTGCTCTGGCTGGACTTTGCCGGCACCTACTTCCGATTGCCGGGTGCCGCGCCTGCGCCTGATGCATCGGGGCGGTCGCCCACCCAAATACCCGTCGGTGTCGAAGGCCTGACCCTGACGGCCAAGCTCGCCAAGGCGCGGTCGGTGTTCTACGCAGCTGCCCCTCACGGCGCAGGCAGCCGGACGCTGCTGTCCCTGGCCGGTGATCCGGCTGCCGGCGTGGCCTGGGCGACGTTCACACAGTCGCTGGCCCGCAGCGCGGCGCCTGCCGTGGCCGCAGAGACGCCGGCGGTGCGGGCCGCGCGTGAACACGCCAGGGCCCGGCGCGAAAGCGTGCCCGAGGCCACCGCCGCGGCGGGGCGCCCCGCGCGGTTCTGTTCCGCCTGCGGCACGCCCCTGCTCGTCGGAGGCCGCTTCTGTCAACACTGCGGCAAGGAGCTGGCCGCCGGTTGAAGGCCGCTGCCGGCCGCCGCTGCCGGCTGCCGTTGACGCGCGCCTATCTGCCGGTCACCCGAGGTAGAAACAGGCACTGCCTCGCGGGCGGCAGAATCCGCGCCATGAAAACCGTACTCGTCACTGCACTGGCGCTGCTGGCGCTGGCTGCCCCACCCGAGGCGCGCGCCGCCGACGCCCGGCCGGGTCTCAAGGCCTGCCGCCTGAAGGGCGTCGAACACGAGGCCCTTTGTGGCGTCGTGCGCCGGCCGCTCGACCCGGCGCAAGCCGAAGGCACGCAGATCGACGTGCACTACGCCGTGCTGCCGGCGCTGGCGCGCAACCGCCGGCCCGACCCGGTCTTGTTCTTTGCCGGCGGGCCAGGGCAGAGCGCGATCGAGGTCGCTGGGCCGGTGGCGCGCATGATGGCGCGGCTGGGTAACCGCCGCGACGTGGTGCTGGTTGATCAGCGCGGCACCGGGCGCAGCGCGCCCTTGATGTGCGAGGCCGACGCGCCGACGCGGCCGCTTGCCGAAAGCGCCGACCCCGCGCGCGCCGTGGCCCGGCTTCGCGACTGCCGCGAGCGCTTGAGCAAGCTGCCGCACGGCGATCTGCGCCACTACACGACGAGCATCGCCATGCAGGACGCCGACGCCGTGCGCCGTGCGCTGGGCGTGGCGCAGGTCAACGTCATCGGCGGCTCTTACGGCACACGCGCGGCGCTGGAGTACATGCGGCAGTTTCCACAGGCCGTGCGCCGCGCCGTCATCGACGGTGTGGCACCGCCCGACATGGTGCTGCCCGCGTCCTTCTCCACCGACAACCAGGCCGCGCTCGACGCACTGCTGGCGGCCTGTGAGGCGGACGCAGCCTGTGCGCTGCAGTACCCCGCGCTGCGTGCCGACTGGCAGCGTTTGCTGGCCAGTTTGCCGCGCGAGGTGACGGTGGCGCACCCGGTCACCGGCCGGCCCGAGAAGGTCACGGTCACGCGCGACCTGCTGCTCGGCCTGGTGCGCCAGCCGCTGTACGTGCCGGCGCTGGCCTCGGCTTTGCCGGTGGCCATCGGCGAGGCGGCAGCCGGGCGTTTCGAGGCGCTGATGGGCGTGGCCACCGGCCTGATGGGCGGGCGCAGCGGGCAGATGGCCGAAGGCATGCACTTCTCGGTCGTCTGCGCCGAAGACCTGCCGCGCCTGGCCAGTGCCACCGACAAGCCCGGCGCCGACTTTGGCGACACCTTCGCGGCCATCTACCGCCAGGTCTGTGAGGGCTGGCCGCGCGGCGCGGTGCCGGCAGATTTCTACCGTGTGCCGCCAGCACCGGCGGCGACCTTGCTGTTGTCGGGTGGCGCCGACCCCGTGACGCCGCCGCGCCACGGTGCACGCGTGGCCTTGGCGCTGGGTGCCAAGTCGCGGCACGTGGTGGTGGCGCAGGCCGGGCATGGCGTGATGGGCTTGGGCTGCATGCGTGACGTGCTGTTCCGCTTTGTCGATGCCGAAAGCGACGACGCGGCCTTGAAGGTCGAAGCCGATTGCGCGAGCAAGCTGCCGCGCCCGGCGGCATTCGTGCCAGTGATGGCGGGGGCCGCGAAATGATCGAAGTGCTTCAACTCGCCAAGGCCTTCAAGCAAGGCAGCGGCCGCAAGGCGCGCACGGTCAAGGCGGTGGACGGCGTGGACTTCACGGCCGCCGACGGCCGCATCACCGGCCTGCTGGGCCCCAACGGCGCCGGCAAGACGACCACGCTGCGCATTGCCGCTGCGTTGATCGAGCCCGACGGGGGCAGCGTGCGCGTGGATGGCATCGACGTCACTCGCCAACCGGCGCAGGCGCTGGCGCGCATGGGCGTGCTCAGCGACGCGCGTGGCCTGTACCCGCGGCTCACGGCGCGCGAGAACATCGCCTACTTCGGCCGCCTGCACGGCATGAACATGGACGCGGCCAACGCGCGCGCGAGGGCCCTGGCCGAGGTGCTGGACATGACGCCGCTGCTGGACCGCCGCACCGAGGGCTTCAGCCAGGGCGAGCGCATGAAGACGGCGCTGGCGCGCGCACTGGTGCACGACCCGGCCAACATCGTGCTCGACGAGCCGACCAACGGCCTCGACGTGCTGGCCACGCGCGCGCTGCGCGAGACGCTGCGCCGCCTGCGTGACGAGCACGGCAAGTGCATCGTCTTTTCCACCCACATCATGCAGGAGGTGGAGCGGCTGTGCGACCACGTGGTGGTGGTGGCGCACGGCCGCACCGTGGCCGCCGGCACGGTGGCCGAGCTGTCGGCCGCGGCGGGTGAGACGGACTTCGAGGAGACGTTTGTGAAGTTGGCCTTCGGCCCGGACACGAAGGAGACCATCGCATGAATGCGGCCTGGATCGTCTACTGCAAGGAACTGCTCGACGCGCTGCGCGACCGGCGCACGCTATTGATGGTGCTGCTCAGCTCGGTGGCCATCGGGCCGCTGGTGCTGGTGTTGGTGTCGCAGCTGGTGGCCGGCATCGAGAAGCGGGCCGAGGCGCGCACGGTGCTCGTGCAGGGCATCGAGCACGCGCCCACCCTGCGCAACTACCTTGAGCGCCAGACCTACACCGTCAGCATCGCGCCGGCCGGCTTCGAACAGCTGCTGCGCGACAGCAAGCTGCCGGACCCGGTGCTGGTGGTCGAGAAGGACTTCGAGGCCGCCTTGCAGCGCGGCGAGGCACCGGTGATCGAGCTCGTCTCGAGTGCTGCCAATCAGCGCGCCCAGACGGGAGTGGGCCCGCTGCTGCGGCTGCTGCGCGGCTTCAACAGCGAGCAGGCCACGTTGCGCCTGGCGGTGCGCGGCGTGGCGCCGTCCTTGCTGGAGACGGTGCGCGTGGAAGAACGCGACCTGGCCGACCCGGCCACGCGGGCTGCCCAGCTGGGCACGATGGTGCCCTTCTTCGTGCTGATGGCGGTGCTCTACGGCGCGCTCAACGCGGCGCTCGACACCACCGCGGGCGAGCGCGAGCGCGGCTCGCTCGAGCCGCTGCTCATGAACCCGGCGTCGCGCACCGCGCTGGTGGTGGGCAAATGGGGCGCGGTGGCCAGCGTGGGCATGCTGATCGCAGTGCTGTCGTGCCTGAGCTTCCTTCCCGGGCAATGGCTGCTGCGCAGCGAGGCCCTGTCGGCGATGTTTCGCTTCGGTCTCGGCGAGGCGCTTTGGTTCATTGGCCTGCTGCTGCCGCTGGCGGGTGCACTGGCGGCGTTGCTGATGGCGATCGCCATCCGCTGCAAGACCTTCAAGGAGGCGCAGGCCAACGCGACCGTGCTGGTGCTGGCCATTTCGCTGTTGCCGCTGATGGGCCTGCTCAACCAGGAAGGTGCCGCGCCCTGGCACTTGTGGGTGCCCGCGCTGGCACAGACGACGCTGATGGGGCGTGTGCTCAAGGGCGAGGCGCTGGCGCTGCCCGACGTGCTGTTGCCGGTGGTCGTCTGCGCTGTGCTGGCGGTGGTGTCGATCACCTACGTGGCGCGCACGTTGCGCAGTGCGGCGCTGAAGTAGCGGGCGGCTGCCGCGCCAGGGGCGAATTGCAGTGCGCTTACCAGCGCGGCAGCAGCGCCTTGAGGAAGCGCAACGGTGCCGCGAGCGCGGCCACCATTTGCAGCAGCGCCAACCGGGCTCGCGCCTCTCGGGCACTGAAGCGCAGGGGCGCCAGTGGCGGCGACATACGGGCCACACGCGGCGTCCGCGGATGCAGCGGCCGGGCGCAAGCCGCCCGGACCTGCGCTGCGCGAGGGCCAGCCCGCCGCCGCGACACGGCTAGGCGGCGCGCGAAGCAAATCGTTCTGCGGCCGGCCAGTGATGGCCCGCGTCGAGCACGTGAAATGACTCGAACTCGGGCTGCGCGCGGCTGGCAGCCGCGAGCGCCGCGACAGCCGGCTGCCAGGGAAGCATGTGCGCCAGCCGGTTGATCGACACCACCGAGGGCAGGTAGGCCTGCGGCGAGCCGGCCGCGTCAAGGAAGCGCAGGTTCGTGACGATCGAGTTCGGGTCGCTGACCATGACCACGCCCGGGCGCAACTCGACCCACTCCCAAGCCGCGCCGACACTTTGTCCGTCGACGACGCCGATCCAGACGGTTTCGCCGCAGCGGCGCTCGGTGTGCTCACCCGTTCCTTCGCGCACCGTGGAGTTGGCGTGCGCAAGGGGCGGCCAGAGCGTCATCTCGGGCGGCAGTTTCCACTCGATAATGGGCCACGACTTGATCATCCACGATTGAAGTCCCATCGAATCACCCCGGTTTGAGTAGGAGCGAGTACTGTGCGGACGGCGGGCGAGTTGCACAAGCTGCCAACCTTGACAGGTCTGGACGCGCCGCTGTGAGGCAACTAGACCTCATGGAGGTGGCCACGTCGCCCGACCGTGCGACGTTTGAGCAGCGCTTGGTGAAGCTTGCCCAGGGCATGGACTTCGGCATCGTTTCTGCCGCGCTGGCGGTCGAGCAGCCTGGGCAGGCCTCGCAATTCGTGATGATCGGCAATACGCCGCAGGCCTTCATGGAGGCCTCGCGCAGCATGGACAACACGCGGCGCGACCCGGTGCATCGGCGGCTCAAGACCTGGAGCGTTCCGTTCACCTACGACCAGTCGCTGTACGTCGATGAGGACGCCGCCAGCCTGTGGGAGGGGCAAGCGCCCTTCGGCTACCGCACCGGCATCGCGATGGCCCTGCACATGCCTGCAGGCCGGCACTTTCTGCTGGGCGTGGACCGGCCCGATCCCTTGCCGGCCGATGACGGGCAGTTGACGCGCATGATCGCTGACCTGCAGTTGCTGGCCGTCTACGCGCAGGAGACGGCGGTGCGCGTGCTCTTGAGCGAGCCCGAGAACGCGATGCCTGCGCCCAAGCTGTCGCCGCGCGAACTTGAGGTACTGAAGTGGACCAAGGAGGGCAAGTCGTCCTGGGCGGTGGGCGAGATCCTGTCGCTGAGCGAGCACACCGTGAACTTCCACCTGCGCAATGCAGTGCGCAAGCTCGGCGTCTCGGGCAAGCACATGGCGATCCTGCGCGCCATCTCCATGGGCATCATCTAGCCGCTAGCACGAAACCGTGATGCCGTCAAGCTGTCAGGGTGAACAGCTTACGGCCGCCGTGAAGACTTGCTGAAATGCGTTCTAAGGTTCTGCATGGGCGGGACTATTCAGGAGCACTGCAATGTCGACCGAATTTGGCGTGAGCGCGCAATCTTCTTTCCCCTACGGCGGTGGCTGGGCCGCAATCATCGAGCTGCTCTTCGGCTGAGCTGAGAGCGCGGCCTGCCTGGCGGGGTCGCGGCGTGGTCCGCGGCGTGCCGTGGCGGGTCATGGGCGGGTCTGCTGCTCGAGCCGCGCGAGCCAACGCATCGCCTGCTCGCGGCTGGCGCCGCACATGTCTGGCGCGGGCGCCAGCGAAACGCATACCGCGGGCCGCTCGGGGCGGCCAAAGATTTGGCAGCGGCCTTCGCCGTCGAGTTGCACGCATGGCACGCCCGCCGGCTTGCCCTGCGGCATGCCGGGGATGGGCGTACTGATCGACGGTGCGGTGCAGCACGCCGAGCAGCGTGATCGACAATCCATCCAGGCGATGCTATCGCCCGCGCGGGATGCGCGGTCCGCACGGCCGCGCCGCCTTTCGGCGGCCAGACGCGGCGCCGCGCCGACGCGGTGATCGCCTCGTAAAATCGACCGTTTGCGCGCGGCGTCCGCCTGCGCCGACCCTCGAGGTTTGTGATGCTGCATCCGCAGGAGTTTGATGTCATCGTGGTCGGCGGCGGGCACGCCGGCACCGAGGCCGCCATGGCCGCGGCGCGCATGGGCTGCGCCACGCTGCTGCTTACCCACAACATCGAAACGCTGGGGCAGATGAGCTGTAACCCCAGCATCGGTGGCATCGGCAAGGGCCACCTCGTGAGAGAGGTGGACGCGCTCGGCGGCGTGATGGCCGAGGCCACCGACGAGGCCGGCATCCAGTTCCGCATCCTGAACGGCAGCAAGGGCCCGGCGGTGCGCGCGACGCGCGCGCAAGCCGACCGCGTGCTCTACCGCGCCGCGATTCGCCACCGGCTGGAAAACCAGCCCGGGCTGTGGATCTTCCAGCAGTCGGTGGACGACCTGATGCTCGAAGGCGACCGTGTGGTCGGCGCCGTCACGCAAATCGGCGTGCGCTTTCGGGCGCGCGCGGTCGTACTCACTGCAGGCACTTTTCTGGATGGCCGCATCCACGTCGGCCTGCAAAACTACAGCGCGGGCCGCGCCGGGGACCCACCGGCGGTGAGCCTGTCGGCGAGGCTGAAGGAACTCAAGCTGCCGCAGGGCCGTTTGAAGACCGGCACACCGCCGCGTATCGACGGCCGGTCGATCAACTTCAGCAAGCTGCAGGAGCAGCCGGGCGACGGCATGCCAGCGCCCGATGGGACGCCGGCCCGTCAGCCGGTGCCGGTGTTCAGCTTCCTGGGCACGCCCGAGCAACATCCGCGGCAGCTGCCATGCTGGATCACGCACACCAACGAGCGCACGCACGAGATCATCAAGAGCGGCTTCGACCGCAGCCCGATGTTCACCGGCGTGATCGACGGCGTGGGGCCGCGTTACTGCCCGAGCATCGAGGACAAGGTCAACCGCTTCGCCGACAAGACCTCGCACCAGATTTTTCTGGAGCCCGAAGGGCTGACGACGCACGAGTTCTACCCGAACGGCATTTCCACCTCCCTGCCCTTTGACATCCAGATTGCCGCGGTGCAATCGATGGCCGGGCTGGAACGCGCCCACATCCTGCGGCCGGGTTACGCCATCGAGTACGACTACTTCGACCCGCGCGCGCTCAAGCCGAGTTTCGAGACCCGGTCGGTGCAGGGCCTGTACTTTGCCGGGCAGATCAACGGCACCACGGGTTACGAAGAGGCCGCGGCGCAGGGCCTGTTTGCCGGTATCAACGCGGCACTGCACGTGACCGGGCGCCCGGCCTGGCTGCCGCGGCGCGACCAGGCCTACCTGGGCGTGCTGGTCGACGATCTGGTGTTCAAGGGCGTGACCGAGCCCTACCGCATGTTCACCAGCCGTGCCGAGTACCGGCTGCAACTGCGCGAGGACAACGCTGATTTGCGCTTGACCGAGGTCGGGCGCGGATTGGGGCTGGTGGACGATCGGCGGTGGGCGGCCTTCAGCTTGAAACGCGAGCGCGTCGAGCGCGAGATGCAGCGGCTGCGCGCCACCTGGGTGCGGCCCGCCACCCTGCCCGCCGCAGACGCCGAGCGGCTGCTGGGCAAGGCGCTGGAGCACGAGTACGCGCTGGTGGACTTGCTGCGCCGACCAGGAGTGGGGTTTGACGCTGTGTGCGAAGCCGCGCAGATTGCGGGCCACGTCGACGCTGTTTCACGTGAAACCTTGCGTGCCGAGTTTGGCGCCCGTGAGGCAGACGTGGTCATCGAACAAGCGGAAATTGCCATCAAGTACGCCGGCTACATTGACAAGCAGAACGACGACGTCGAGCGCGCAGCGTCGCTCGAAGGGCTCAGCCTGCCTGATGAGCTGGACTACGCGCAAGTCACCGCGCTGTCGATCGAGGTGCGGCAAAAGCTCGTGCGGCACAGGCCTGCGACGCTGGGGCAGGCGTCGCGAATCAGCGGCGTCACGCCGGCAGCGATCTCGCTGCTTCTGGTGCATCTGAAGAAGGGCCGCTTCAAGGGCTTCTCATCGGCCCATGTTGCCGACCAGGCCGATGAGGCCGACCGGGCGGCCTGACACCGTGCAGAGCGAGCTCGACGCCGTCTTCGGCGCGCTGGGCATAGAACCCAGCGCCGCGCAGCTGGCCGCGCTGATCGCCTACCTGGACTTGCTGCAGCGTTGGAACGCCACCTACAACCTGACGGCGGTGCGCGACCGCGAGGCCATGGTCGCGCACCATCTGGCCGACTGCCTGGCTGTGGTGCCGGCGCTGCTGCGCCGCGGCGTGCAGGGGCGCGCGCTGGATGTTGGCAGCGGCGGCGGCCTGCCCGGCGTGGTGCTTGCGATCATGCTGCCCGGTCTGGATGTGACCTGCGTCGACACGGTCGGCAAGAAGGTTGCGTTCATCCGCCAGGCGGCCGGCGTGCTCAGCCTGTCCAACCTGCACGCGGCGCATGCACGCGTCGAAGCGCTCACGATGCCGCCGTTCGATCTGATCACCTCGCGTGCCTTTGCATCGCTGGTCGACTTCGTGACGCTGACCCGTGCCCGGCTTGGGAGCGGCGGCGTGTGGATGGCGATGAAGGGCAAGATCCCTAGCGACGAAATGGCCGCCTTGCCGACATCCGTTGAAGTGTTTCACGTGGAACAACTCGCCGTGCCTGGCCTGGCCGCCGAGCGCTGCCTCGTCTGGATGCGGCCCAGAGATGAGGGCTGAGCGGACACGACCGACGCCGGGTGACCGGCGGCGCCAAATGCCGCATCCGCGCCAGACGCGCCGAATTTCTAGGCTACGCTTCTGATCCTGCCCGCGCCCCGCCGCAGCAGCCGGCAACCCCCGTCCCTGGAGACCATCAACCATGCTCGGCATCGCCGACTACGGCGCGTTCTGCGCCACGATCCTGCTCTTCCTGGCGCTTCCCGGCCCCGGCACCTTTGCGCTGCTGACGTCCACGGCCAAGGGCGGCTTTCGAGCCGGCGCCGCCGCCACGGCCGGCATCATCGTCGGCGACCAGGTGCTGTTGTGGCTGGCCGTGGCCGGTGTGGCCGCGCTGCTGGCGGCCAACCCGATGGTCTTCAAGTTCGTGCAGTACGCGGGCGCGGTCTATCTGGCCTGGATCGGCCTCAAGCTGATCTTTGCAAAGGCCGGCGATGCCTCGCCGGTGCGCATCGAGCCACGCGACTACGGTCGGCAGGCCTTCGTCATCACCCTGCTCAACCCCAAGGCGATCATGTTCTACATGGCCTTCTTCCCGCTCTTCATCGATCCGGCTCAGCACCGCGGCGCGGTCACTTTCGCGGCCATGGCGGTCACCATCGCGGTGATCACGGCCGCGTATGCGCTGCTGTTGTGCGCCTTCGCCGGCGCCGTCAGTGCCAAGGTCCGCGCGCACCAGCGCTTGGCGCGCGCGCTTGAAAGGCTCGCCGGCGTGTTCCTCGTTGGCTTCGGCATCCGCCTGGGCACGCAATGAGCCGCATCTTCTGCATCGCCAACCAGAAGGGCGGCGTCGGCAAGACGACGACCACCGTCAACCTGGCCGCTGGCCTGGCGCAATTGGGCAAGCGGGTGCTGCTGGTCGATCTGGACCCGCAGGGCAATGCCACCATGGGTTCTGGCATCGACAAGCGCGCGCTCGACCCCAGCGTGTACGACGTGCTGCTCGAAGCCGCCACCGTCACCGAAACGCGCAAGCCCAGCCCGCACGGCGGCTACGACGTGCTGGGCGCCAACCGCGAACTGGCCGGCGCCGAAATCGAGCTGGTGGAGCTCGAGCGGCGCGAGCGCCGGCTCAAGGCCGCGCTGGCCGCTGTGCGTGATGAATACGATTTCGTGCTCATCGACTGCCCGCCGTCACTCAGCATGCTCACGCTCAACGGCCTGTGTGCGGCGCACGGGGTGATCGTGCCCATGCAGTGCGAGTACTTCGCGTTAGAGGGCCTGTCCGATTTGGTCAACACCATCAAGCAGGTGCACGCCAACCTCAACCCTGAGCTGCAGATCATTGGCTTGCTGCGCGTGATGTTCGATCCGCGCATCACGCTGCAGCAACAGGTTAGCGAGCAGCTCAAGACGCACTTCGGCGACAAGGTGTTCAACACCGTGATTCCGCGCAATGTGCGCCTGGCCGAAGCCCCCAGCTACGGCCAGCCCGGCGTCACCTTCGATCCCTCGTCCAAGGGTGCCGTGGCCTTCATCGAATTCGCCAAAGAGATGGCGCAGCGCCTTGGCTGACTTGGACGACGCCCTGCTGTCGCGCATCGAAGATGCCAGCCTCAACGCCAGCGCGCCGCCGCAGCAGTTGTGGATGGACGGCTGGCTGGTGCGCTTCTCGCCCGGCAAGGCCAAGCGCGCGCGCTGCATCAACGCCGTGGCTGTGGGGCGGACTTCGCTGGACGAGAAACTCAAGCTGGCAAGCCTTGTGTTCGCCGATGCCGGCTTGCCGATGGTGGTGCGGCTGACGCGGTTCTCACTTCCGGGGAACCTTGACGCGCAGCTCGCCGTGCGCGGCTACACGGTGCTGGACGACACGCGTGTCATGGTCTGCAGCGCCCTGCCAGACGCCGCGCCCGGCCCTTTGCCCGCGTTGACGCATTGGGCGCAGCTCGGCGCCGACGACTACGCCGAGGCCGTTGGCGCGCTGCGCGGCTCGCCGCCAGAGCAGAGCGCGGCCCATGCGCATCGGCTCACGCACTCGCCGGTGCCCTACCGGGGCTACGTGATCCGGCGCGACACCGACGGCGCGGTGCTCGCCTGCGGCCAGTACGCGCGCGAGGCAGAACTCGTCGGCCTGTACGACGTCTACACCCGTGAAGCTGAGCGCGGGCACGGGCTCGCAAGCCTGCTATGTGAGCGCCTGCTGTCTATTTCTTCGAGTGAAGGCGCCAAGATAGCCTACCTGCAAGTCGAGGCCGACAACCACACCGCACGCCGCATCTACACCCGGCTGGGCTTTGCTGACGGCTACGGGTATCGCTACCGTCAGGCGCCCGACACCGCCTGATGCGGCACGCGCCGGCACCGGCGCAGGTGCTACAGCCCCAAGCCTTCGGCAACGCCCAGGTGCAGGTTCATCGCCTGCACGGCGGCGCCGCTGGCGCCCTTGCCCAGGTTGTCCAGCCGCGCCATCAGGATGACTTGGCAGTCGTTGGCGAAGACGAAGATGTCGACCCGGTTGGTGTCGTTGCAGCCCTGCACGTCAAAGAAGCCGGCCTCCAGCGTGGCAGGGTCGCGCAGCGGCATGACGCGCACAAAGGGCTCGCCCACATAGCGAGCCGCCAATGCCGCGTGCAGCGCCTCGGGCGTGGTGCCCAGCGTGGCCGCATCCAGCGGCACCGAAACCGTCAGGCCCTTGTAGAAGCTGCTGATGATGGGCATGAATATCGGGCGTGCCGTCAACCCCGTGTGGACCATCATCTCTGGCACGTGTTTGTGCGCCAGGCTGAGCGCATAAGGCCGCGGCGAAGTGAGCGCAGGCTCAACGGGTGAGGCCTGATACTGCTCGATCATCTTCTTGCCGCCGCCCGAGTAACCGGTGATCGACGTGGCGCTCACGGCGTGCCCAGGCGGCACCAGGCCCGCGTCCACCAGCGGCCGCAGCAGCAGGATGAACGCGCTGGCGTGGCAGCCCGGGTTGGCGATGCGTTTGCTGGCGCGCAGGGCTTCGCGCTGGCTCGGTGCCAGTTCGGGCAGGCCGAAGGCCCAGCCCGGCAGCGTGCGGTGCGCCGTGCTGGCGTCGATGACGCAGGTGCGCGGATTGCTCACCAGCGCCACGGCCTCGCGCGCCGCCGTGTCGGGCAGGCACAGAAAGGCGACATCGGCGGCATTCAGCAAACGTGCGCGCTCGGCGCTGTCCTTGCGCAGCTCGGGTGCGATGCGCAGAACCTCGATGTCGCGGCGTTGCGCCAGGTACTCGTGGATGCGCAGCCCGGTGGTACCTTCCTGGCCGTCGACGAATGCGGTGAATGACATGCTGGGCCTCGCAGACAATGGCGCTGCAATGCATCAAGGATACGGGAAGCAAGCGATATCCGTCGCGGCGCACGCCACAGGTCGCCGCGCATGAAGACGCCCGCCACGCGCGCCGTCGCGCTCGGCGTCGGCATCGCCGGCTTCCTGGGCTGGCTGCACATCCTGGGCGTCGGCCTGCCGATCCTGATGGCCTTGGCGATCGTGTTCGCGGTCGCGGTGCTCGTCGTGCCGATGGTGGCCGGCAACTGGGTCAGCGACCTGACGCGCCTGATCCGCGGCCGCTTCTGGGCCGCCGAACAAGGCGTGTTCCACAGCTTCGACGGTGTGCCGCTGCACATCGACGACGACGGCCGCCACGTCTGGGTGGATGCCCACGGCTACATGCGCGCACTGGGCCGGCGCGAGCCCGAGGACGCCGTGGCCGCGCGCCACACCGGCATGTGGCGGCGCAATGCCGCGGGCGAGCTGATGCTGCGCGTGGACGCCGTGGTGCAGGTGCTGTCCACGATGCCCGGCCGCACCGAGCCGCGCATCCAGCGCCTGCGCCGCTACTTCGAGCGCGAGGTGCTCTATCCGGCGGGTCAGCGTCGTCAGCGGGCACCCGCAGCGGCTCGGAGACAATCAGGCGATGGTGACGAAGAAACCCAAGGGCCTGGGCCTCGGCCTTGAAGCCCTGTTAGGCCCCAAGGTCAGCGACGCCCCGGCCGCCGCCGAGGGCCTGCCCAGCACGCTGCCGCTCGAGCGTCTGCGCCCCGGCAAGTACCAGCCGCGCACGCGCATGGACGAAGGCTCGCTGTACGAGCTGGCCGAGAGCATCAAGAGCCAGGGCGTGATGCAGCCCATCCTGGTGCGGCCGCTGGACAGCGGGCGCTACGAGATCATCGCCGGCGAGCGCCGTTTCCGCGCCGCCAAGCTGGCCGGGCTGGATACCGTGCCGGTGCTGGTGCGCGCCGTCACCGACGAGTCGGCGGCCGTGATGGCGCTGATCGAGAACATCCAGCGCGAGGACCTGAATGCGCTCGAAGAAGCCCAGGGCCTGCAGCGCCTGGTCACCGAGTTCAAGCTCACGCATGAGCAAGCGGCGCAGGCCGTGGGCCGCAGCCGAAGCGCGGCCAGCAATCTGCTGCGCCTGCTCAACCTGGCCGCGCCAGTGCAGCAGATGCTGATGGCCGGCGACATCGAGATGGGCCACGCGCGGGCGCTGCTGGCACTGCCCGCGGCGCAGCAGGTGATGACGGCGCAAGAGATTGCGGTCAAGAAGCTCAGCGTGCGCGAGGCCGAGAAACTGGTGGCCCGCGCCAGCCGCGAGCCGCCGGCCCAGCCGGCGCGCAAGGGCAAGCCGCGCGACATCGCACGCCTGGAAGAAAAGCTGTCCGACCTGCTGACCGCTGCGGTCGAGATCCGCATCAAGCGGCGCACCAAGCGGGGCGAAGCCGGCGAGGTGGCGATCGCGTTTGGCTCGCTGGACGAGCTCAACGGCCTGCTGGAGAAGCTCGGCGCTGGCGAGGCCTGATCGGCCCCTGCCGCGCCGGCGTGCTGCACCTCAGCGCGCCACGGCCTTCTCGCCCCCGCGCCGCGCCAGCCACAGCAGCGCCAGCGCCACCATCACGATGGGCAGGATCGAGCCCAGGTTGAGCCAGGTCCAGCCCTGCGTGGTGATGAGTGCGCCCGACGAGAACGAGGTCACCGCCATGGTCCAGAACACGCAGGTGTCCATCACGCCCTGCGCGCGGTTTTTCTCTTCCGGGCGGTAGGTGGCGGTCAGCAGCGTCGAGCCGCCGGTGTAGAGAAAGTTCCAGCCCACGCCCAGCACGAACAGCGCCACCAGAAACTGCATCAGGTCCACCCCCGACAGCGCCACCGCCACGCACACGACATTGAGCACCACGCCCACGCCCATGATGGGCAGCGCGCCAAAGCGCTTGATCAGGTTGCCGGTGAAGAAGCTGGGCACGAACATGCCCAACACGTGCCACTCGAGCACCAATGCGGCGCTGTCGAAGGGATGCTTGCACTGCTGCATGGCGATGGGCGTGGCCGCCATCAGCAGGTTCATGACGCCGTAGCCCAGCGCCGCGGCAATGATGGCCACGACGAAGACGGGCTGCCGCGCCAGCTCGGCGGCGCTGCGGCCGCTGGCGGCACCCGGCAGCGGCGGCGCGTGCTCGGGGAAGCGGATGAAGGACAGCGCCAGCAGCGCGCACAGCGCCACACCCACCAGCGCCAGGTAGGCGCCGGCAAACGGCACCGCCAACATGGCGCGCGTGGCGCTGGCCAGGTTGGGGCCGATGAAGGCGCCCGCCACGCCACCGGCCAGCACCCAGGAGATCGCGCGCTCGCGAAATGCCGGCGCCACCAGCTCCGGCCCGGCAAAGCGGTACAGCGACGCGTTGGCGCTGTAGAAACCGGCGATCACCGTGGCCGCCACCAGCAGCCAGAAGCTCTGAATCGAGACCGCCAGTGCACACAGCCCGGCGGAGAGTGCAGCCACCACCAGGCCGATCTGGAACGAGCGCTTGCGCCCCAGCCGCGCCTGCAGCCGCGCCACCGTCATCGCCGACATCGCGGCGCCGACGACGTAGCCGGTGACCGGCAGCGTCGCCATCCAGCCCAGTGGCGCCAGTGACAGCCCGACAAGGCCGTTGATGGCGATGAAGGTCACGTTGTTGGTCAGGAAAAGGGCCTGACAGACTGTCAGCAGCAGCAGATTGGCATTCATCGCGCCGATCATCGCACCCGGTGGAACCTGCCTTCACCAAGACTGTTTCAAGTGAGTGCGTTCGCACGTCATCCTTGCATCACGATGGCGCGTTGGAGGCGAGTGGGACGTGGCGCCGACAAGGCACGGGTCTTGCGCACGATCCAAGCGAGCGATTTTCACGCGACTTGATGAGGCCATTGAGGCGGCGGCGGCGCACAAGCCGCCGGGCGCGCGCAGAATGTTTCTTGCTGATCTGCAAGACCACCGGCGTCGTTGACCTGCCGGTAGCCGGAAAGCTCTGATGGAGCCTGGGCCTGTACAGCCGGGACTTCATCAGAACTTCCCAGGTGCGGCCCAGGGGCAGGAGCGTCCTCCCCGCCGCGCGCTGGATGTCCGGAGGCCGCATGGACGTGATCAGCCACTTTGCCGCGCGCTACGAGCGCACCCGCGAGGAAGAACTCTCGCTCGAAGACTATCTTGCCGAGTGCAAGCGCAACCCGCTGGCCTACGCCACCGCGGCCGAGCGCATGTTGCGCGCCATCGGCGAGCCGGCCAGCGTGGACACCCGCAACGACCCGCGCATGTCGCGCCTGTTCGCCAACAAGGTGATCAAGGTCTATCCCGCCTTCGCCGAGTTCTATGGCATGGAAGACGCCATCGAGCAGGTGGTGAGCTACTTCCGCCACGCCGCGCAGGGGCTCGAAGAAAAGAAGCAGATCCTCTACCTGTTGGGCCCCGTGGGCGGCGGCAAGAGCTCAATCGCCGAGCGGCTGAAGCAGCT
>JANPMR010000223.1:0-5452 GCA_031427055.1 Rubrivivax sp. | reverse complement strand
GCGCAGATCTTCGCGCTCGTGGCCAATGTGCAGGTGGCCAACCTGAGCACTGACGACCTGAATGCCCTGAGCGCGCTGCAGTTCTCGGCGCTCTCGACCAGCCAGGCTCAGAGCCTGACGACGGCGCAGCTCGCCGCCCTGGAGAGTGAAGACTTGCGTGCGCTGACCACCGCGGTCGTGCGTTCGCTGTCGACCACCCAGATCGCTGCGCTGACCTCGGACGAGATGAGCCAGCTCACCACCGGCCAGGTCGCGGCACTGACCACCGATCAGGTGCGCTCGCTCACGACGACCGACCTCAACGCACTGTCTACGACGCAGTTCTTGGCGCTGTCCACAGCCCAGGTGGCCAGTCTGACCACCAACCAGTTGCTGAACCTGGAGAGCGACGACCTGCGCACCTTGTCCACCGCCAACCTGCGCACGCTGTCAACCGACCAGCTCGCCGCGCTGTCCTCCGATCAGATGGGTCAGCTCTCGACCCAGCAGGTCGCTGCCATGACGACGGCTCAGGTCGCTTCCTTGACCTCGACCGATCTCAACGCATTGGGGACCGACCAGTTCGCCGCACTGTCCACGGCGCAGGTCGCCGCGCTGTCGGCCACGCCGCAGATTGCCAACCTCGGCACGGATGACTTGAACGCCTTGGGCACGGCGCAGTTTGCGGCGCTGTCGACGACGCAGGCCGCCAGCCTGACCACCGCTCAACTGGCTGCCCTGGATTCGCAGGACCTGCGTGCGCTGACCACCGCGGTCGTGCGTTCGCTGTCGACCACCCAGATCGCCGCGCTCACGTCCGACGAGATGGGCCAGCTCACCACCGGCCAGGTCGTCGCGCTGACCACCGATCAGGTGCGATCCCTCACCACGACCGACCTGAACGCGCTGTCCACGGAGCAGTTCGCCGCCCTCAGCTTCACGCAGTCACCGGCGTTCACCACAACGCAGATCGCTGCGCTGGAGTCACAGGACCTGGCTGCACTGCGTCCGGCGACGGTGCGGGCCTTGACCACGGATGCGATCCGGGCACTTGCCACGGATGACTTCCAGGCCATGAGCACGGCGCAGATCGCAGTGCTCACCACCGCCCAGACCTATGCGCTGACCACCAGCCAGATCGTGGCCTTCACGACAGACCAGATCCCGGGTCTGGGCACCGCCAACATCGTCTCGATGACCATGACCCAGATCAGCGCCTTCGAGGCCGAGGACGTGGCCGTGATGTCGGTGACGCAGCTCGATGCCATGTTCCTGGCCACGCCGATCATGCTGGACCTCTCTGGCGCCGGCATCAACACCCTGGCAGCCGCCGAGGGCGTGCACTTCGACGTCACTGGCACCGGCAACGCCAACACCAAGTGGGGTTGGGCTGGCGAGGGCACGGGCCTGCTGGTGCGTGACCGCAACCACGACGGCGTCATCAACGACGGCACCGAGCTCTACGGCGTGGGCACCAAGACCGCCAATGGCTCGCGGGCTGGCGATGGTTACGTGGCCATGGCGCTGGAAGACAGCAACCATGACGGCAAGCTCAACGCGCAGGACAGGGACTGGAAGGAGATGCAGGTCTGGGTCGACGCCAACCGCGACGGCAAGACCGACGCGGGCGAGCTGAAGGCCATGGACGAGCTCGGCATCGTCGAGCTTGACCTCGCCGCGCAGAAGGGCAGTGACGTCGACAACGGCAACCTGCTCGGCCTGGTGTCCAGCTACACCAAGTCCGACGGCTCGCAGCACCTGATGGCCGACGTCTGGGTGGCCAAGGACACGGCGCCCGCCGGTGAAGCAACGGTCAGTCTGGGCGAGCTGCTGGCGGCACCCAGTTCCGATCTGCTGGCGCCGGCAGGCGGCGGCGCAGCACCTGCACATGGCACGCCAGCGGCGAGCCAGGCGATGACGCACGCGGTGATCGACCGGCGACTGCAGGACGATGAACTGAACCGGCCGTTGCCGCTGATCTGACGCAGGCCCGGCGGTGCGCTTCCCCTCCCACGGGTCGCGCCCGCCAGCTTGTCGTCGCACCTGACGGGCCATGGCTTCGCTGCGAAAGCTGTTTCGGGCGCTCACCGGTGCCGCGCTCTCGCAGCTGCTGGAGCCGCTGTTCGGGCCGGCGCTGTTTGGCCAGTACTACCGGTTCGGCCAAGGCGCCAGGCCTGAGGCTGGCGCCGTCGACCCCACGACCGCACCGGCCCAGGCCCTGAGCGATGATCAGGTGCGCGCGCTGACGACGGCGCAGATCGCCGCCCTGTCAACGCAGCAGCTCAATGCGCTGGGCGCATCGCAGTTCGCAATCCTCTCCAGCGCCCAGGCCGGCGCGATGACCAGCACGCAGGTTGGCGCGCTCGAAACCGAAGACCTCGGCGCCTTGACGACCAGCGCCCTGCGCGCCTTGGGCACGGCGCAGATCACGGCGCTGGGCACCGAGGCGATCGTGGCGCTGAGCACCGAGCAGCTGCAGGCCGTCAGCAGTGCGCAGGCCAAGGCCTTGAGCGCGGCACAGCTTGCGGCCCTCGAATCTGACGACCTGCGCGCACTGTCCACCGCCGCCATACGCGGGCTCGGCACGCAGCAGCTTGCGTCGCTGTCGACTGAGCAGATCGGGCAGCTCACCACCGCCCAGATCGCCAGCCTGACGAGCGCGCAGATGGCCGGCCTGACGAGCGAGGACTTGGACGCGCTGGGCACAGCGCAGCTCAGGGCACTGGGCACGGCGCAGTTCGCGGTGCTGTCCACGGCGCAGATCGCCGGCCTGGGCAGCGAGCAGATCGGCGCGCTCGACTCCGCTGACCTGCGCGCGCTGTCCACCACGGTCGTTCGCGCGTTGTCCGCGGCGCAGCTCGACGGCCTGAGCGCGCAGCAGATGGCGCAGCTCACCACGGCCCAGGTCGCGGCGCTGGGCAGCGGCCAGATCGCGAGCCTGGGCACGGACGAACTGATTGCGCTGGGCACGGCGCAGTTCGCGGCCATCGGCAGTGCGCAGGTGCCGGGCCTGAGCACCGCCCAAGTGGCGGCACTTGAAGTCGCCGACCTGCGCGCGCTGAGCACCGCCGCGCTCGCCGCCCTGAGCACCGACCAGCTCGCCGCGTTCACGCCAGCGCAGCGCTTGGTGGTGCTGGGCGCGCAGATCAGCAGCATGGGCACGGCGCAGATCGCCGCGCTGGGCACCGATGCGCTCAACTCGCTCAGCACGCAGCAGTTCGCCGCGCTCAGCAGCACACAGGTGCGTGCGCTGACGCCCGCACAACTGTCGGCGCTGGAGTCGGATGACCTGCGCGCCTTGTCAACCGCATCGCTGCGCGCACTGGCCACCGAGCAGATTAGCGCCTTGTCGTCAGACCAGATGGGCCAGTTGAGCACGCGCCAGATCACGGCGCTGACCACGGCACAGTGGGTCAGCTTGGGCAGCGACCAGCTCGATGGTCTCCAGACCGCCCAGTTTGCCGCCCTCAGCACCGCACAGGTGGCCGTGCTGGGCAGCGATCAGATCGCCAGCCTGGCCACGCAGCAACTCAATGCCCTGGGCAGCGCGCAGTTCGCAGTGCTGTCCACGGCGCAGATCGCCGGGCTGGGCAGCGACCAGCTCGGCGCGCTCGAGTCCGCCGACCTGCGCGCGCTGGGCACGGCCGGCGTGCGCGCGCTGTCGACCGATCAGCTCGACAGCCTGGGCTCGCAGCAGATGGCGCAGCTCACCACCGCCCAGGTCGCCGCGCTGCTGACGGGCCAGATCGCCAGCCTCACCCCCACTGACCTCAACGCCCTGGGCACGGCGCAGTTCGCGGCCATCAACAGCGCGCAGGTGGCGGCGCTGACGACGAGCCAGGTCGCGGCGCTGGAGACCGCCGACCTGCGCGCCCTCGGCACCGCTGCGTTGTCGGGCATGAGCAGCGATCAATTTGCGGCGCTCTCGCCGGCGCAGCGCCTGGTGCTGCCAGCCGCCACGCTGAGCACCGCGGCCATCGCCGGCATGAGCAGCGACGACCTGCGCGCGCTGGGCACCGCCCAGCTGGCCACCCTCAGCACGGCGCAGATCGCCGCGCTCAGCGGCGCGCAGATGGCCGGCCTGCTGCCATCCGACCTGCGCGCGCTGACGACGGCGCAGTACGCCGTGCTCACGTCGACGCAAGTCGGTGCGCTCGACAACGTGCAGCTGGCGGCGCTGGAAACCGCCGACCTGCGCGCACTGACCACCGCGGCGTTGCGCGCGCTGACACCGATGCAACTCGATGCCGTGGCCCCCTCGGCGCGGCCGCACTGAGCACCGGCCAGGTGCGCTCGTTGAGCACCGACCAGCTCTCGGGCCTGTCAAGTGACACCCTCAACGCCATGAGCAGCGCCCAGTTCGCGGCGCTCGCGTCCAACCAGGCCGTGGCTTTGACGCCGCTGCAGGTGGCGGCGCTGGAGACCGCCGATCTGCGCGCCATCACCAGCAGCGCCATCCAGGCCTGGAGCACCGCCCAACTCGATGGCTTGGGCGGCGGCCAGCTCGCGGCCCTGACCACGGCCCAGGTGCGTGCGCTGCAGCCGGCGCAACTGGCCAGCCTGGACACCGATCAGATCAACGCCATGACGAGCTCGGCCTTCGCCGTGTTGAGCTCTTCGCAGGTTGCGGCATTCAGCTCAGACCAGGTGGCCGCGCTGGAAACCGCCGACCTCAACGCACTGGGCACGTCCGCCTTTGGCAGCCTGTCCATCGCCGGTGTGGCTGCCTTGAGCCCGCAGCACTTTCAACTGCTGGGCACGACGCAGGTCGCCGCCATGACCACCGCACAGGTGCGCGCGCTGACCACCGACCAGGTTGCCGTGTTGACGACTGCGCAGACCACCGCGCTGTCGCCGGCCGACATCCTGGCCATGACCACCGACCAGATCTCGGCCATTCCCATCGCCAACATCGGCGTCATGACCCCGGCCCAGATCGACGCCTTCGTGCTGGCCACGCCGCTGATGCTGGACCTGAGCGGCCAGGGCCTGCGCACCACAGCCGCCGCCGACGGCGTGAACTTCGATCTACTGGGCACCGGCCGTGCACGCCAGTGGGGCTGGGCCGGCGAAGGCACAGCCTTGCTCGCGCGCGATCGCAACCACGACGGCCTCATCAACGACGGCACCGAGCTTTACGGCGTGGCCACGCGCAAGGCCGATGGCCAGCGCGCGGGCAACGGCTTTGCCGCGTTGGCGCAGGAAGACAGCAACCGCGATGGCCGCATCACGGCCGCCGATGCCGACTTCGACCAGCTCCGGCTGTGGGTCGACGCCAACCACGACGGCAAGACCGACGCCGGCGAACTGCGCGGGCTGGTCGACATGGGCGTCGTCGAACTCGATCTGAGCGCGCTGGGCACGCCGCGCATGGACCACGGCAACTTCGTCGGCCTGGTGTCGACCTGGCGCACGGCCGACGGCCAGACGCGGGAGTTGTCGGACGTGTGGCTGGCGGCGCACAGGCCGCCCG
>JANPMR010000222.1:0-2132 GCA_031427055.1 Rubrivivax sp. | reverse complement strand
ACCGCCTGGACACCCTGCGCCTGCCCACCACGCTGGTCGGCCTGCTGCAGGCCCGCCTGGACGCGCTGCCGACCGGCGAACGAGCGGCCGCCCGCCAGGCCAGCATCGTCGGCCACGTCTTCTGGGACGACGCCCTGCAGGGCCCTGGACGCGCAGGCACCGCAGGCCCTGCCAGCGCTGCAGCGCGCCGCCTTCGTGAAGGCCCGCGACACCAGCGACTTCGAAGGCACGCCCGAGCGCCAGTTCGACCACCACCTGCTGCACCAGGTGACCTACGAAACGCTGCTGAAGGCCGAACGCAAGCTGGGCCACGGCGCTGCGGCGCGGTGGTTGCAGGAGCGCACGAAAGGTCGCGGCGCGGAGTTCCTGGCCATGACCGGCGAGCACGCCGAGCGCGCAGGCGAGCCGGCGTTGGCGATCGACTGCTTCGAGCAGGCGGGCACGGACGCACAGACGCGCTTTGCAAATGCCATCGCCCAGTCGTACTTTCGGCGTGCGCTGGCTTTGCTGGGCGAGACCGACTCCGGTCGATCGATCGATCTGTTGAGCCAGGTGGGACAGATCGCCGACGTCTTGGGTGACCGAGCAACCCAGGACGCGATGCACGCAGAGATTGCGGCGCTGCTCGAGCGCCACCCCGACGACGCACGCCGGGCGAGACTGTTGTTTAACAGGGCGCTGCTTGCCGACCGCCGTGGTGACGCCGCGGAATCGGCGCCCTTGGCCCGGCAGAGCTTCGAACTGGCGGAACGTTGCGGTGCTGCGCGATGGGCCGCCAAGGCGCAGGGCCACCTCGCGTGGCTGCACATCGTGAGGCAAGACTACGCGGGCGCCAGTCTGCACATCGAAGCCAGCCTGCCTTGGGCGGCCAGGATCGAGGGCGACAAACTGCGGGCCGAAACCGAGGCCCAGTTGCTGACCTTGTCGGGGATGGTCGCGCTTTATCTGTCTCGCCTAGACGAGGCGCGCCGCACGCTGATGGCGGTGCTCTCGCGCGGCGATGCGCTGGGCCTGCCTCGCTTGCAACTGGAGGCGATGACCAACCTCGCGACCGTTTCCTGCAGCTTGGGACAGTGGAGCGACATGGCCGACTGGGGCGAACGCATGCTCGCACTGGCTGATTCCGTCGGCTCGCGCAGCGGCGTCGCTTTAGCCCAGCAGCGCCTTGCTAACGCCGCCGAGGCGGTAGGTGACACGGCGGCGGCGATACGCTGGTGCGAGCTGAGCATGGTCATCTTTCGAGCGATAGCTGACCGGCGCATGGAGGCGATCACCCTGCGATACCTGGCCGGCCTGAATCTTGGGCAGGGCGATGCACGCACCGCCCTGCAATGCTGCGTTGATTCGCAGGCGCTGCACCTGGACTTGAACGAACCAAGCGAAGCCTGCTTAGTTGCGGCGATCGCAGCGCACTGCCAGTTGCACCTGGGTCAGCCCGCGGCGGCAATTGAAGGGCTTGACACCGCGCTGGACCCCGCGCATTGCGAATTGGCCGAGTACCCCGCCGACTCGACCATCTATCTGCGCTGGACCTGCCACCAGGTGCTGAACGCACTGGGCGACGCGCGCGCCGCGGACATGCTGGAACAGCTACACGCCGACGTGCAGGCGACGGCTGCTCAAAGAACCGAAGCCGCCGACCGCGAGCGCCTGATCCAGGCCATTCCGGAGTTCCGCGAAATCGTGGCGGCGTGGTCGGCAGCAGCGGCTACGCGTTCAGCGTGACGATCTGGTTCAGCACCGCGCAGGCCTGGGCGAACAGATCGTCGTCCAAGCGGCCTTTGGGATGCGGCTTGGCACCCCGCGCCCGCCAGTCGAAAGACTTGGGCTGATGGCACAGCACGTAGCTGGTCTTGCTGCGCTGGGCGCCGCCCGCCGCACCCACCGCCAGCGCGAAGGGGTTGGTGGCGTTGTAGGCCGCGGTCGTCATCGGCAGGCCGATGACCAGGCCGGTGCGTTCGTTGAAAGCACCCGGCGACAGCACCAGCATGGGGTGCAGGTCGCGCATCTCGGTGCCCGCCTGCGGGTTGCAGTCGATCCAGATGACCTGCTGGCGCTGCGGCACCCAGCCGGCCGGCGCCTTGCGGGCCACGCCTGTCAACCGCGCTCGCGGCCCAGGGGCCGCGTGGCCA
>JANPMR010000221.1:0-1993 GCA_031427055.1 Rubrivivax sp. | reverse complement strand
CGCGCGGCCTACTGCGCCGTCCAGCCGCCATCCACCGCCCATGCGACGCCACGCACGTTGTCGGCCGCGGGCGAACACAAGAACACCGCCAGCTCGCCCAGCTGCTCGGGGGTGGTGAACTGCAGCGAAGGCTGCTTTTCGCCCAGCAGCGCCACGCGGGCCTGATCCAGGCTGATGCCTTCGCGCGCCGCGCGGGCGTCGATCTGCTTTTGCACCAGCGGCGTCAATACCCAGCCCGGGCAGATGGCGTTGATGGTGACGCCGGTGGTGGCGCTTTCCAGTGCCGCGGCCTTGGTGAAGCCGACGATGCCGTGCTTGGCCGCCACATAGGCGCTCTTGGCCGCGCTGGCCACCAGGCCGTGGGCGCTGGCGATGTTGATGATGCGGCCCCAGTTGCGCGCCTTCATGCCCGGCAGTGCAAGGCGGCTGGCGTGGAAGGCCGAGCTCAGGTTGATGGCGATGATGGCGTCCCAGCGCTCGACCGGAAAGTCTTCGATGTTGGCCACGTGCTGGATGCCGGCGTTGTTGACCAGCACGTCCACGCCGCCAAAGCGCTCGGCCGCGAAGGCCATCATGGCCTCGATCTCGGCCGGCTTGCTCATGTCGGCGCCGTGGTACGCCACCTTCGCACCCAGCGCGGTGATGCTGGCCTTGGGCGCGTCGACATCGCCGAAGCCATTGAGCACGATGTTGGCGCCCTGGCGCGCCAGGCACTGGGCCACGCCCAAACCGATGCCGCTGGTGGAGCCGGTGACGAGTGCCGTCTTGCCTTTGAGGATCATGTCTGCTTCTCCTGTGATGGGTGCGCTGCTGCGCCTGTTTACCGCATTGTTCCACCGCCGCAAAGGCGCAAAGCCGACATCAAACCCGACATCAAACGTTACGCAGCGATACCGCCGCGAAAGGACTTGCTGGCCGGCCAAAGCGACGATGCAGACATGTTCAACCCCTGGCCTGACACAAGGCCAACATCACTGGAGATTCCCCATGAAGACCTGGATCAAGCGCACCCTCATCGGCCTCGTCAGCGCCACCGCCATCTTCGGCGGCCTGGCCGCCTGGGCCAGCAACCACCATGGCTACGGCTGGCGCGCCATGAGCGAGGAAGACGCGTCGAGGATGAAGGCCAAGGTGATCGAGCGCGTGGGCAGCAAGCTCGACCTGGACGCGGCGCAGAAGGCCAGGCTCGGCGTGCTGGCCGACAAGCTGCGCGAGCAGCGCAACGCGCTCGTCGGCACCGCGGCCGACCCGCGCGCCGAGCTGCAGGGGCTGATCGCCGGCAACACCTTTGACCGCAGCAAGGCCGGCACGCTGATCCAGGAAAAGCTGGGCGCCGTCAACACCAAGTCGCCCGAGGTGGTGACGGCGATGGCTGACTTCTACGACAGCCTTCGGCCCGAGCAGCAGGCCAAGCTTCGCGAATTCATGGCGCGGCGCGGGCATCGTGGCGAGCACCACGGCGATCGCCACGGCGAACACCGCGGCGGCTGATGAGCCACAGCCCACAATCGCCGCCATGCGCCGACTGCTGCTGATCGACGACGACGAGCGCCTGGGGCCGCCGCTGGCGGCCTTCTTTCGGCGCTTCGACTTCGAGCTGCAGCACGCCACAAAGCCCAGTGCCGCACTGGCGCTGCTGGCTGCCCCCGGCGCCAACTTCGACGCCGCCATCCTGGACATCATGCTGCCCGAGATGGACGGTTTCGAGCTCTGCCGCAGCATCCGCAAGACCAGCAGCTTGCCCATCATCATGCTCACCGCGCGCGGCGACGTGATGGACCGCGTGGTGGGGCTCGAGCTGGGTGCCGACGACTACCTGCCCAAGCCCTTCGAACCGCGCGAACTGCTGGCACGCATCCAGACCGTGCTGCGGCGCACGGCCGCCGTGCCGGTGGTCGCGGCCGCGGCCGGCCTGCTGCGCTTCGAGGGCCTGGAGATCGACCTCGACCGCCGCAGCGTGCGCCGCGGTGCCGACGCGGTCGAGCTCACCAGC
>JANPMR010000220.1:0-3553 GCA_031427055.1 Rubrivivax sp. | reverse complement strand
GGGGTGCCGAGGCATCCTAGGCTGCGGCGCAGCGCGTTGCCATCCCGCGAAGAGGCGACCCGCGCGGCTGCGATGCATCGAAGCAACGGGGATCTAACGCACGACACCCGGCGGCGCCACGGCCGCCGCGGCCCAGGCCGGGCCGTCAAGCCACGCGGCGCCCTGCAACGCGTCGCACAGCATGTCCAGCGCGTCGACGCCCCAGAACACGCGGCCGTCGTGCTCGAAGCTCGGCACGCCGAAGACGCCCGCGGCGATGGCCGCATTGGTGGCCGCACGCAGCTCGGCCTTCACGTCGGCGCCAGCAGGGTCACGCGCAGGCGCCAGCGCGGTGGTCAGCTCGGCCAGGCGCGCCGCATCGGCAGGGTCGGCACCCCCCACCCAGACGTGTCGGAACAAGGCCTCGACAACGCGCCGGTTGGGCCCGCAGGCCAGCGCCAGGCGCAACAGCGGCAGCGGGTTGAACGGGTGCGTCGCGGGCGTCTGCATCGCGATGCCGTGGCGCTGCGCCAGCCAGGCCACGTGACGGAAGGTCCAGGCCCGCTTGGGCTCGATCTCGGCCGGGCCCTTGTTGCCCCAGTGCTGCAGCAGGCCGGCAAAGAGCACCGGCCGGTAGTCCACCTCGTAGCTGCAGCCGGCCAGCACCTGCGGCAGGCGCTCGAAGGCCAGGTAGGCGAAGGGCGAGATGGGGTCGAAGTGGAAGACGATGCGCTTCATGGCAAGGCCCGTCCGGGCTGTGGCGCGGCGAGCGGCTGGAGTTCAAGCCGGCGTGCGTCGATCAGCGCCCACACGGCGCGCTTGCCGTCGTCGTCCAGCCGCGACCAGACCGTTATCTCGTCGAGGGTGCGCAGGCAGCCGTTGCACCACAGGCCCGCCGCGTCCATGGCGCAGACATCGACGCAGGGCGATGGCACTTCGGTGGCCGTCATCATCACGGCGCCACAACGGCCACAGCCACGCCGCGTCGGGCCAGCAGCGCCTTGCCCGCGCGCGACACCGGCGCGCGGCCGAGCGTGCCGCTGATCCAGCCGCCGGTGTCGACCAGCGCGTCCAGGTCCAGCCCGGTGTCGATGCCCATGCCGTGCAGCATGAACACCACGTCCTCGGTGGCGACGTTGCCGGTGGCGCCCTTGGCGTAAGGGCAGCCGCCGAGGCCGGCGATGCTGGTGTCGAAGGTGTGCACGCCGAGTTCCAGACAAGCCAGGATGTTGGCCAGCGCCTGGCCGTAGGTGTCGTGGAAGTGCCCGCTCACCTGCGCCAGCGGGAAGTGCTTCAGCGCGCGCTCCATCGCCGCCTGCACGCGCCGCGGCGTGCCGACGCCGATGGTGTCGGCGACGCCGCAATGGTCGACGCCGATGTCCTTCATCAGCTGCACCACGCGCTCGACCTCGTCGGCCGAGACCTCGCCCTGGTACGGGCAGCCCAGGGCGCAGGAGATCGCGGCGCGCACCTTGACGCCGGCGGCGTGCGCGGCGGCCACCACGGGGCGAAAGCGCTCGACGCTCTCGGCGATAGAACAGTTGATGTTGCGCTGGCTGAAGGCCTCGCTGGCGGCGCCGAACACCACCACTTCGTCGGGGCGTGTGGGCAGCGCCGCTTCCAGCCCCTTGAGATTGGGGGTGAGCACCGAGTAGCGCACACCGCTGCGGCGCTGGATGCCGGCCATGACCTCGGCGTTGTCGGCCATCTGCGGCACCCACTTGGGGCTCACGAAACTGGTGGTTTCGATCTCGCGGCTGCCGGCGGCCTGCAGGCGGTGGATGAGCTCGATCTTGACGGCCGCGGGCACCGGCTGCGCCTCGTTTTGCAGGCCGTCGCGCGGGCCGACCTCGACCAGGGTAACGCGTGTGGGGATCATGATTCTGTGCTGCCTTTCAGTCGGCATGGCGCGGCGACAGTGCCCGCGGGTCGTGACATTTGTGGCGTCGGTCCGCCCAAGTGGGGACGCCACGGGGTCGCCAAGCGGTACAAACTGGCACACTGGACGATACCAATGGATACCCGACGCTGCTTCAGGATTGCCGACCGCATCGACGCGGGGCTGCGCCGTGAACTCGGCCAGGGCATCGACCGCGAGAGCATGGTGCGCGAGCCGCTGTACGCGCGTGACGTGCTGCTGGTGTGCGACGGCATGCGCGGCAGCGAGCTGGCGCGCCACGCGCAGCAGTTTCGCCTGGCATTGGTCGCCGCCGAGCCCTCGCTCGAAGCCGAGGCCAGCGCCGGGCGGCGCGAGGGCGCTGGGTTCAGCCCGTCGCGGTTCTTGAACTCGCTGTTCGGCCCGTCGTCGTCCTTCGGTGATGCCGCCGCCGACGACCCGCCGCCGCCCAAGCGCAGCGGCTGGTTCAGCGGCTCGGGCAACGCGCGCAAGTAGACCTCGGCGGTCCCGGCTGCCGTTCGGGCCACCGCTCAGGCCGCCTTTCCGGACGGCTTGCCCAGGCGCAGCAGTTCGCCACCCTCGGCCACCTGGTCGCCCACCGCGTACAGCAGCTCTTCGACCACGCCATCGTGCGGCGCGTTGACGGTGTGCTCCATCTTCATGGCCTCCATCACCGCCAGCGGCTGGCCGCGCTGCACGCGATCGCCCACCTGGGCCAGGAAGGACACCATCTTGCCCGGCATGGGTGCCGTCAGACGGCCCTCGGCAGCGGCGTGGTCGGCGGCGTGGGCCAGCGGATCGACTTCGTCGACAAGCGCGCTGCCCGCGTCGGTGAACACGGCGTAGCGCTCACCACGGGCGTAGACCGTAAGCGTCAGGCGCCGCTCGCCCAGCACGACATCGTGGCGGCCCTCGCCCAGCGCGCGCGCGCTGAAGGCCCAGCGCTGGGCGCCGATCGACAACACCGTGGCGCCGTCGTGCTGGCGCTCGAGCATCGCCAGCAGCGGCTCGCCCTGGCGCTGCAGTGCCAGCCGGCGGCGCGCACCGCCGTGCAGGCGCCAGCCGTCGCGGCGCGACCAGGGGTCGGCGTCTTCGAGCAGCGCCTCGGCCGCCAGCCAGTGTGCGGCGACGCCGGCTGCGGCCACTTCGGCCGGCAGCGCTGGCGCATCAAACAGCGCGGCGCGCTCGCGCTCGATGAGCGCGGTGTCGAGGTCGGCGCCGGCAAAGGCGCGGCTGGCGACGATGCGGCGCAGGAAGGCGACGTTGGTGGCCAGGCCCATGATGTGGGTGTCACGCAGCGCCGCGTCCATGCGCGCCAGCGCCTGCTCGCGGCTCTCGCCCCAGACGATGAGCTTGGCGATCATCGAGTCGTAGTACGGGCTGATGGCGTCGCCCTCGCGCACGCCGCTGTCGACGCGCGGCAGTTGGCCCTCATCGGGGCTGCGCTCGAAGGCGACGTGTGGGGGCCAGCGCGCCACCGAAAGCGTGCCGGTGGCGGGCAGGAAGTTGGCGTCGGGGTTTTCGGCGCAGATGCGGGCCTCGATGGCGTGGCCGCGCCGCGCCAGTTGATCCTGGCGCAGCGGCAGCGGCTCGCCGGCGGCGACGCGCAGTTGCCACTCGACGAGATCGAGGCCGGTGATGGCCTCGGTCACCGGGTGCTCGACCTGCAGCCGCGTG
>JANPMR010000219.1:0-7235 GCA_031427055.1 Rubrivivax sp. | reverse complement strand
GCCGCATCGCCCGAGTCACGGTGACGGGCAGCCGTTTCAGCGGCGGCCAGGCCGGGCACCTCATCAAGTCGCGGGCGCGCGAAAGCCGCATCCTCTATAACCAGCTTGTCGACGGCCCGGGCGGCCGCGCGGCCTACGAATTGGAGTTTCCCAACGGCGGCCTGGCCACCGTGGTGGGCAACGTCATCGGGCAGAGCGCCGAAACGACCAATCCGGCGATGCTGTCCTTTGGCGCCGAAGGCAGCGACGACCGGCCGCACGGCCTTTTCGTCGGCAACAACACCTTCGTCAACGAGGGCCTGCGGCCCGCCTACTTCGTGCGCGTGCACGAGGACAAGCTCAAACGCGAGGTGCCGCGCGTGCTGCAGAACAACGTGTTTGTCGGCCTGGGCATCGGCGACGCGAAGTGGGCCGACGTGACGCGCGGCAACTTTGTGCTCGCAGCAGCCATGTTGCAGGACGCTGGCGCATGGAGCTTTGCGCTGCCGCGCGGCTCGTGGCTGCACGGCCTGGGCGTCGATCCCGCAGGCCAAGGCGAGGTCGACCTCACGCCGTACGAGCAATTCGTGCTGCCGGCCGGCCGCCGAGCCGTCACGCCGCGCCAACGCTGGTCGCCCGGCGCCTTCCAGAACCCGGAGTGAATTTGCCCCCCAGCTCACTTCGTTCGCTGCCCCCCAAGGGGGCGCGTCAGGACCTTCGGGCGGCCGGGCGGTCCTGACATGCTCGACCGCATCCGTGCCTCTATCCCCGCGCTGCCACCGGCCGAGCAGCGCGTGGCCAAGCTGCTGCTGGCCGATCCGCGCAGCTTTGCCACGCTGCCGGTGTCGGAGCTGGCCGATCGCTCGCATGTCAGCAAGCCCACCGTGATCCGCTTCTGCCGCAGCGTGGGCTACGACGGGCTGGCTGACTTCAAGCTCAAGCTCGCCGGCAACGTCAATGAAGGTGTGCCCTTCGTGCACCGCTCGGTCGATGACGACGACAAGGCCGGCGACATCATCGTCAAGGTGATCGACAACGCGGTGGCGGCCATGCTGCGCTACCGCAACGCGGCAGCGGGGCTGTCGGTGGAGCGCGCCATCGCAGCACTGGCCGAGACCGCGCGCAGCGCTCACCGCATCGAGTTCTACGGCGTCGGCAACTCCGGCATCGTGGCGCTGGATGCGCAGCACAAGTTCTTCCGCCTGGGCGTCACCGCCGCCGCCGTCAGCGACGGCCACATGCAGGTGATGAGCGCGACCATGCTCAAGCCCGGCGACTGCGCCGTGATCATCAGCAACTCGGGTCGCAGCCGCGACCTGCTGGACGTGGCCGACATCGCGCGGCGCAAAGGCTCTACGGTGATCATCATCACCGCCAGCGGCTCACCGCTGGCGCTGCTAGCCAAGCACGGGGCGCAGCCCGAGAGCCGCCACATCCTGCTTGCCGCCGATCACCCCGAAGACGCCGACCGCTACAGCCCGATGGTGTCGCGGCTGCTGCACCTGCTGGTCATCGACATCCTGACCACCGGCGTCGCGCTGCGGCTGGGGTCGGCCAGCCTGCGGCCGCTGCTTCAGGAGATCAAGAAGAACCTGCGCACGCGGCGCTATGCGGGCGTGGACCGCGAGCCGCCGGACAGCGAGAGCAGTTCTTCGACGCCGTAGAGGCGGGCCAGCTCGGCCAGCTTGGCCGGTGCGTTCTCGACCTCGAATCCGCGCCCCTGGGCGCTGGCCAGGCGCCGCGCCTGCATCAACAGCGCGATGGTCGAGGTGTCGAAGGCCGTGAGCGCCGACGCATCGATGCGCAGAGCGCCGCTGCCCTCCGCTACCGCGGCTGGCAATGTCGCGGCCAGCGCGGCGGCGTGCTCGAGGGTGGCCGACGCGGGCAGTTTCATGCGTCAGTGCCGCTCGGCCGCTCCGGAGGCACTGAGCCCCCTCGGGGGGTCGCGAATGAAGTGAGCTTGGGGGTCATGTCAGCCTTTGCTGGCGGCCTTGTTGCGTTCGGTCAGGGTGTTGATAAGGCCGTCGATGCCGCCCTTGCTGAGCTCTTGCGCAAACTGCGAGCGGTAGTTCTGTACCAGCCACAGGCCGCCGACGTTGACGTCGATGATCTTCCAGGCATCCGCCACCTTGTCCAGGCGGTAGTCGAGCTTGATCGGCTCGCCCTTGCCGCGCACCTCGGTCTGCACCACAAGCTGGGCACTGCCCGGCACGGGCAGTGACTTGGTGACCTCGACCGTCTGGTCTTTCACCTGCGCCAGCGCGCCGGCGTAGACGCGCACGAGCAGGGTCTTGAACTCGGCCTGCAGCTTGGTGCGCTGCTCGGGCGAGGCCGAGCGCCACTGCACGCCGACGGCCGAGCGCGTGACGACCTCGAAGTTGACATGCGGCATGACCTTGGTCTCGACGAGGCCCAGGATGCGGCTCAGGTCGCCGGCCTGGATGGCCTTGTCGGCCTTGGCGCTGTCGATCACCTCGGTGGAGATCTGGCGCACCAGCGTCTCGGCGCCGGTGTCGGCGTATGCCGGTGCGGTGGTCATCAGGGCCACCGCCATGGCGGCGCCGGAAATCAGTTGCTTGAACACGGGACTCCTTTGGTCGCCCGGCCGCCGATGCGGCTGGCCGGTGATGTCTTAACGCACGAGCGGCGTTCTCGGTTCACTTCGGGGTGACAGGCGCCGTGGGCGCTGTGGCCGGCTTGGTGGGCGCAGACGCCGCGGGTGCCGGTTTGGCCGCGTCGGGTTCTTCTTCGTCGAAGGATTCCAAGGGTGCCGCGCCGTCGTAAAGCGCGTCGCGGCGGCGCTGCAGGTAGCCGTCGCGCACGAAGGAGTACTTGTCGAGTGCCACGTCATCGATCAACTTCGTCGTGGAAAGCAGGCTGGCCCGCAGGTCGACCAGGCTCAGGCCCGTGACGGCCCAGCGGCCCTGTTCGGTGGGCGGCAGGTTGGAGACGGAGGCCTGCCGGTCGACGAGAAAGCCCGCGGTGTCGCGCAGCGTCGACGGCCCCAGCAAGGGCAGCACGAGGTAGGGCCCGTTGCCCAAGCCCCAGCGGCCCAGCGTCTGGCCGAAGTCTTCAGAGCGCCGCGTCAGGCCCAGCGGCGTGGCGATATCGAACACGCCAGCGATGCCGAAGACGCTGTTGGTGACGACGCGAAAGCCCATCTCGACGCCGCTTTGCAGCTTGCCTTGCAGCAGGTGGTTGGCGGCCGACCAGACGTCGCCGATGTTGCCCAGCACGTTGCCGATGCCGGTGCGCACCAGTTCGGGCACGGCGTCGCGGTAGGCCGTGGCCACCGGCTTGAGCACGGCGCGGTCGACAATGTCGTTGAAGGCGTAGACCTTGCGGTTCCAGTTCTCCCACGGGTCGGCTCGCGCCGAGGCCGGCGCACCGGCCGGCACGGTCGCGCAGCCGGCCAGTGCCGCCAGCGCAGCTGCCGCGGCCAGGCGCCGCAGCCAGCGGGGCAGTGTCACTTGGCGGCCCCTGAGGCGCCTGCGGCCGGCGCGTCGACCTTGTTCGTCAGGAACTGTCCGATCAGGTTCTCGAGCACCACGGCCGACTGCGTCTGTGCCACGGTGTCGCCGGGGGCCAGGTTCTTGTCGTCACCGCCGGGTTCGAGGCCGACGTACTGGTCACCCAGCAGACCGGCGGTCAGGATCTTGGCCGCGGTGTCCTTGGGGAACTGGTAGCCGCGCTCGACTTCCATCTTGACCACGCCCTGGAAGGTCTTGCCATCAAGCGAGATGCCGGTGACACGGCCGACGGTGACGCCCGCGGTGCGCACCGGCGCGCGCACCTTGAGGCCGCCGATGTTGTCGAAGCGGGCCTGCACCTGGTAGGTGTCGCCACCACCCAGACTGCCCAGATTGGCGGCCTTGAGGGCCAGGAAAACCAGGCCCAGCATGCCCAACAGCACGAACAGGCCCACCATGATCTCGATGTTCTTCTTTGCCACTTCTTATCTCCGATGAATCAACGCGCTGCGGCGGTGAGCCTTGCTCACGGTGTCGAGAACATCAAGGCGGTGAGGATGAAGTCCAGCCCCAACACCCACAGCGACGAAATGACCACGGTGCGCGTGGTCGCGTAGGCCACGCCCTCGGGGGTGGCCTCGGTCTCGTGGCCCTGGTACAGCGCCACGACGGTGCAGACAACGCCAAATGCCGAGGCTTTGACGAGGCCGTTGCCGACGTCGCGCCAGACGTCCACGCGCGTCTGCATGATCGACCAGAAGTTGCCGGAGTCCACCCCGATCAGCATCACGGCCACGATGTAGGCGCCCAGGATGCCGACGGCCGAGAACAGGATCGCCAGGATCGGCATCGAGACGATGCCGCCGATGAACCGAGGCGCCAGCACGCGCGCCTTGGGGTCGATGGCCATCAGCTCCATCGCCGCCAACTGCTCGCCGGCCTTCATGAGGCCGATCTCGGCCGTCAGCGAGGTGCCGGCGCGGCCGGCGAAGAGCAATCCGGTGACGACAGGGCCGAGCTCGCGCACGAGCGCCAGGTTGACGATGAGGCCCAGGCTCTCGGCTGCGCCGTAGGTGACCAGCGCGTAGTACATCTGCAGCGCCAGCACGAAGCCCACTGCCAGGCCCGAGGCCATGATGATGACCAGCGAGCGGTTGCCGATGGCGTGCACCTGCGCCACCACCAAGCCAAAGCGGCGCAGCGAAGCCGGCACCGCGGCCAGCAGTTCGGCGAAGAAGAAGGCCGCGTGGCCCCAGCCGCGAAACTGGTCGAGCGCGATGGCGCCGATGCGTGCCAGCGTCGTCATGCGGTGATGCCGAAATCAGCGCCGATCTCGGGCGCCGGGTAGTGAAACTTCACCGGCCCGTCGGGCTCGCCGCGCACGAACTGGCGTGTCTCGGGGTCCATCGAGGCCATCAGTTCAGACGGCGGGCCGTGGGCCACGATGCGCCCGCCGTTGGCCATCAGCACGATGTAGTCACTGATCGCCATGCACTCGGGCACGTCGTGGCTCACCACCAGCGAAGTCGAGCCCGTGACGTCATTGAGCGTGCGGATGAGCTTGGCGGCCACGCCCATGCTGATGAGGTCCAGGCCCGCGAAGGGCTCGTCGTACATGATGAGTTCGGGGTCGAGCGCGATGGCGCGGGCCAACGCAATGCGCCGCGCCATGCCGCCAGAGACTTCGCTGATGCGCAGGGCGGCGGCGCCGCGCAGGCCCACCGCGTTGAGCTTCATCAGCACGATGTCGCGGATCATGGCTTCGGGCAGCGCGGTGTGCTCGCGCAGCGGGAAGGCCACGTTGTCGAAGACGCTGAGGTCGGTGAACAGGGCGCCAAACTGGAACAGCATGCCCAGGCGGCGGCGCAGGCGAAAGAGCTGTGCCTTGTTGCGCGTGTCGATGACCTCGCCGTCAAAGACGACGCGTCCGCTGTTGGCTGCGTAGACGCCGCCGATCAGCCGCATCAGTGTGGTCTTGCCGCAGCCCGAGCCGCCGAGAATGGCCGTGATCTTGCCGCGCGGGAAGTTCAGCGAGATGTCGGACAGGATCGTGCGGTTGGCGTCGTAGCCAAACGTGACGCGGTCGATCTCGATAAGGGTTTCTGAACTCAAGCGTGTGCTGGGCCGCGGTAGGCGGCCTCCGTCGGGCGTAGCCGGGATGGCCGCAATTCTCGCACGCAAGGGCAAACCCGGACGTGTCGCGCAGGCAAATGCGAGCTTGCTCCAGGTTGCTCGACGTTGCTGAATGTGACGGCGCGGTGGCACAGCGCCGTCGTCTGGCATCAACGCGGCAGTGCGCTGACCCCCATCAAGAACTCGTCGACCGCGCGTGCCGCCTGGCGGCCTTCGCGAATGGCCCACACCACCAGGCTCTGGCCGCGGCGCATGTCGCCGGCGGCAAAGACCTTGGCCACATTGGTGGCGTAAGCGCCTGCGGCTTCGGTCGTGGCGCGGGCGTTGCCGCGCGGGTCGCGCTCGACGCCAAAGGCTTCGAGCACCGACGCCACGGGCGCCACGAAGCCCATCGCGAGCAACACGAGATCGGCCTTGAACTCTTGCTCGCTGCCGGCCACCTCGACCATCTTGCCGGCCTGCCAATGCACGCGCACGGTGCGCAGCGCCGTCACCTTGCCCTTGTCCTTGCCAGAGCCGCCGACGAGCTCTTTGGTGGAGATGGCGAACTCGCGCGCGCAGCCCTCTTCGTGGCTGGAGCTGGTGCGCAGCTTGATCGGCCAGTAGGGCCAGGTCAGCGGCCGGTCTTCCTCGACCGGCGGTTCGGGCATGAGCTCGAACTGCGTCACGCTGGCGGCGCCGTGGCGGTTGCTGGTGCCGACGCAGTCGCTGCCGGTGTCGCCGCCGCCGATCACGATGACGTGCTTGCCAGTGGCCTTGATCTGGCCCTTGAGCTTGTCGCCGGCCACCACCTTGTTCTGCTGCGGCAGGAACTCCATGGCGTAGTGAACGCCGTCGAGTTCGCGGCCTGGCACGGGCAGGTCGCGGCTGGTCTCGCTGCCGCCGGTCAGCAGCACCGCGTCGAACTCGGCCTTGAGCTGCTCGGCGCTGATCGTCTCCTTGGCGTCGTTGGTGATCTTGCTGGCCGGGCCCTGGGCCGGCATGGCGCCCACCAGCACGCTGGTGCGAAAGACCACGCCCTCGGCCTGCATCTGCGTCACACGGCGGTCGATGTGGCTCTTTTCCATTTTGAAGTCGGGGATGCCGTAGCGCAGCAGGCCACCGATGCGGCTGTTCTTCTCGAGCACCGTCACATCGTGACCTGCGCGTGCCAGCTGCTGCGCCGCCGCCAGGCCGGCCGGGCCGCTGCCGACGACGGCCACCTTCTTGCCGGTGCGCGCTGCGCTCGGCTGCGGCTTGACCCAGCCTTCGGCCCAGCCGCGATCGATGATGGCGTGCTCGATGCTCTTGATGCCCACCGCGTCGTCGTTGACGTTGAGCGTGCAGGCCGCCTCGCAAGGCGCGGGGCAGACGCGGCCGGTGAACTCGGGGAAGTTGTTGGTCTGGTGCAGGGTGACCAGCGCATGGGCCCAGTCGCCCTGGAAGACCAGATCGTTGAAGTCCGGAATGATGTTGTTGACCGGGCAGCCGCCAATGCAGAAAGGCGTGCCGCAGTCCATGCAGCGCGCGCCCTGCACCTTGGCCTGGTCTTCGGCCAGCGTGATGACGAACTCACGCCATGTCTTGAGCCGCTCCTTTGGCGGCTCGTAGCCTTCTTCGAGGCGTTCAAATTCCAGGAAACCGGTGACCTTGCCCATGATGATCCGTGCCTAA
>JANPMR010000218.1:0-2917 GCA_031427055.1 Rubrivivax sp. | reverse complement strand
CGGCAGGCCATCGAGTTCGACGAACTGGTCGCCGGTGAGATGAAAGACGCGCATCGCTGGGACGCTTGCTGATCAGCCGCGCGCCAGCAGCCGCGCGGCGTCGAGCGCGAAGTAGCTCAGCACGCCATCGGCGCCGGCGCGCTTGAAGGCCAGCAGCGATTCCATCATCACCGCGTCGTGGTCGAGCCAGCCATTGGCTGCCGCCGCCTTGAGCATGGCGTACTCACCGCTGACCTGGAAAACGAAGGTGGGCATGCGAAATTCATCCTTCACGCGGCGCACGATGTCCAGGTACGGCATGCCGGGCTTGACCATCACCATGTCGGCACCCTCGGCGATGTCCAGCGCCACTTCGCGCAGCGCCTCGTCGCTGTTGCCGGGGTCCATCTGGTAGACCTTCTTGTCGCTCTTGCCCAGATTGCCCGCGCTGCCCACAGCGTCGCGAAAGGGGCCGTAGAAGGCGCTGGCGTACTTGGCGCTGTAGGCCATGATGCGGGTGTGGATCTGGCCGCCCGCCTCGAGCGCGTCGCGGATGGCCCCGATGCGCCCGTCCATCATGTCGCTGGGTGCCACGATGTCGACGCCAGCCTGCGCCTGCACCAGCGCCTGCTGGCGCAGCACGGCCACGGTGGTGTCGTTGACGATGTAGCCGCTGTCGTCGAGCAGGCCGTCCTGGCCGTGGCTGGTGAAGGGGTCTAGCGCCACGTCGGTGAGCAGGCCGAGTTGCGGAAAGCGCGCCTTCAGTTCGCGCACGGCGCGCGGCACCAGGCCCTCGGGGTTGAGCGCCTCGCGGCCGTCGGGCGTCTTCAGCGCCGGGTCAATCACCGGAAACAAGGCCATCACCGGCACACCCAGCTTGATGCAGTCTTCGGCCACCGCAAACAGGCCGTCCACGCTGCGTCGCTGCACGCCGGGCATGCTGGCCACGTCCTGCGCCTGGCCGTGGCCGTCGAGCACGAACACCGGCAGGATCAAGTCCTGTGGGGCCAGGCGATGTTCGCGCACCAGCGCGCGGGTAAAGGCGTCGCGGCGCAGGCGTCGCGGGCGGCTGCGGGGATAGCTCGGGGGTGTTTGCACGTGGGGGCTCCGACGGTACCGCGCAGGGCTTGCGCGCGATGCGGCAAAACCTGCGTGGCGCATTGAGTGTCACTCTGCTAAAGTGAAATTGGATGATAGCTGCGAGGCTGTCGTCCCCTGCTTTTCCTCCCTGAGCAGGTGCCTTGACGTGAAGACAGCGGCAAGGCTTACCCGCCCCGGCACTGCCGGGGCTTTTTTTTGTCCCGGCCATGCCGGAGCGCTGTTTTTTAGTTCCGGCACGACGCTTCGCGTCTTGACTTCGCGTTGCGAAATCAGCCTGCACTGCAAGGGCCTGTGGCCCTTGAGCGCGCCTCCATAATGGCCCGATGGGCAGCGCGTATCTCTGGGTCAAGGCCTTCCACATCGTGTTCGTGGCGAGCTGGTTCGCGGGTCTGTTCTATCTGCCGCGCCTGTTCGTCAACCTGGCGATGGTGGCCGGCGACAGCCACGCCGAGCGCGAGCGGCTGCTGCTCATGGCGCGCAAGCTCTACCGCTTCTCGAGCCTGCTGATGGTGCCCGCGCTGGCCCTTGGGTTCTGGCTCTGGCTGGGCATGGGCATTGGCAAGGGGCAGGGCTGGATGCACGCCAAGCTGGCGCTGGTGGTCGGCGTGATCGGCTACCACCACGTGTGCCGCTCGCTGTTGCGCGGCTTCGAGCAGTCCGCCAACCGGCGCAGCCACCGCTGGTACCGCGTCTTCAATGAAGTCTCGGTGCTGCTGTTCGCCGCCTCGGTGGTGCTGGTGGTCGTCAAGCCCTTCTAGCCGGACATGGCACGCGCGGGCCATCACAGCGCGGCGGTGCCGCTGGCAGTGGCCTATGCGGCCCTTCTGCTGTATGCAAGCCTCTATCCCTTCGAGGGCTGGCGCTGGCCACCGGGGCAGACGCTCCTTGCCCTGTTGGCGCTGCCCAGCGCCATCCACCAGAGCAGCTTTGACGTCTGGTCCAACCTGCTCGGCTACGCGCCGCTGGGCGGCTTGCTGGCCCTGGCGGCCTTGCGCGGCGGCGCACGGGCCGTACCGGCGCTGGTCGTGGCACTGCTCGTCACGCTGGCCTTGGCTTACGGATGTGAGCTGCTGCAGCAATTTGTGCCAGGGCGCGTGCCCGCGCGCGAAGACCTGGTGATGAACGCCGCCGGCTCGCTGGCCGGCGCCGCGCTCGCCGTCGTCGCGCACGCGATGGGCCTCGTCGGGCGTTGGCAGGCCCTGCGCCAGCGCTGGTTTGCCGCCGACGCCGCCGGCGCGCTGGCGCTGCTGGCACTGTGGCCGGTGGCGCTGTTGTTTCCAACCCCGGTGCCCCTGGGGCTGGGCCAGATCGGCGAGCGCCTGCGCGAGCATTTGTCCGATCTGCTCGAAAACGTGCCCTGGGCCGGCACGGCGCATGCCCTGCTGGCCGCGCCGCCCGTCAATACCGCGCCGCTGCGCCCGCTGGCCGAGGTCTTGATCGTCGCGCTCGGCCTGCTGGCGCCATGCCTGGTGGCCTACACGGTGGTGGCGCCCGGCTGGCGGCGGCTGGCGATGGTGCTGGGCGCCGTGGCCGCAGGCGTGTCCGGCATGGCCCTGTCCACGCTGCTCAACTTCGGCCCCACGCACGCCATGGCCTGGCTGTCGCAGGCCACGCTGCCGGGTCTGCTGCTGGGCACGGTGCTGGCGCTGCTGACACTGCCGCTGTCGCAGCGGCTGACGGCCGGCATCGGCTTGATGGCCTGCACCGGCCTTGTCGTCGGCGTGGCCCAGGCCGGCGACAACCCCTACTTCGCGCAGAGTCTGCAAGCCTGGGAGCAAGGGCGCTTCGTGCGCTTTCACGGCCTGGCGCAGTGGGTGGGCTGGCTGTGGCCCTATGC
>JANPMR010000217.1:0-6067 GCA_031427055.1 Rubrivivax sp. | reverse complement strand
CGCGACGACCTCAAGTCCCAACCCGGCAGCGGCTGGGCCTTGTCGGGTCTCGCGCGCTCGTTGCAGGCGCAAGGCCGCAGCGCAGACGCGCAAGCGCTGCAGCCGAAGATCGCGCAAGCGTGGGTGGCGGCCGACGGGGCGCTGCGCGCGCGCTGAGCCTCGTCCCTGTCAATCGACGGGCGGGCCGCCGCCCACGGGGCTGATTAGGCGAGCCGCTTGCGCGCGCTGGCTCCGACTGCGGCCAGCGCAAACGCCACCAGTGCCAGGCTTGACGGCTCAGGCACGCGAAGGAAGCCGTAGATCTCGCCGCCGCCAAATGGCCCTTGAACCCCCGCCGTGTTGGGGTCCTGGTCGGTGTGGATGTTCATGTAGGTCCTGCCTGCAAGAACGCCGTTGATGAAAGCGGTTGTGGCCGAGGCCGCGGTGCCGCCGTTGGCCGCCAGGAATCCCGTTGGGGGGTTGACGCCATTGAAGCCATTGAAGTTGCTGGCGTCGTCCAGATCGACCGAGGCATCGAAGGTCCCGCTCTGCACCCCGAGCGGAAAGCCCGCCAGGCTTGGCGAATCGACCGCGATGCCTGCGCCCTGAACAAAGGGCGTCGCCGTGCAGCAATGGAAGTGCGACTGGGTGGTGAATCCGGAGAGCCCGGAAAACGAACCAAAGTAGTGGAGAACGTTGGTGTCCGTGTCGAAGGTGACAGTGGCCGATCCGCTCCCGGTTGCCGTGACGACGCCGGATGGCGTGACGACTGGCGCCACGGGCACGAAGTTTGTGTAGAACGTCAGCACGGCGGCTTGGGACACGGGCGCGCTCAGCACGAGTGCGGCGGCGATGGCTTGAATGAATTTCATGACTTCTCCATGGGGGCTGATGAGCGGGAGCGGCAATGCGACTGCCACCCGGGCGTACGTGCGCACGAACGCCGCCATTCCAGAGCCCGCCGGAACTAGGGGGAGGGATTCCCCGTGCGCCGATCACGCCACGCGGTTCAGACGCCGCGTCACCTTGCGCAACGAATGCAGCGTGCGGCGCGGGCGCTGCCCGTCGACCGCCATGCCCCTGGGCGAGCGCCTCAGCCTTGCGGCTTGCGCCGCGCCCGCGGGTGCGCCGCGTCGTAGACCTTGGCCAGGTGCTGGTGGTCGAGCTTGGTGTAGACCTGCGTCGTGCCGATGCTGGCGTGGCCCAGCAGCTCCTGCACGGCGCGCAGGTCGCCGCTGCTCTGCAGCAAATGGCTGGCGTAGCTGTGGCGCAGCATGTGCGGGTGCACGTGGGTGGGCAGCCCGGCTTGCAGGGCCTGGGCCTGCAGTCGGTTGCGCAATTGGTTGGCGGTCAGGCGTGTGCCCAAGCGGCTGACGAACAGCGCCGGCTCGTCGTTTCGCGCCAGCGTGTCGCGCAGCGCCAGCCACGCCTGCAGCGCGCTGATCGCCGCGCGGCCCACCGGCACGCTGCGCCGCTTGCCGCCCTTGCCCAGCACATGGGCGCTGGCGTCGGCCAGATCCACCCAGCCGCGCGCCTGGCCGCTGGCCACCGCGTCCAGACCGGTGAGCTCGGCCACACGCAGCCCGCAGCCGTAGAGCATCTCGGCGATGGCATGGTCGCGTGCTGCCAGCGCCGGCGTGCTGCGTTGCGTGCGGTGATCGGCCAGCGCCACGGCCTGTTCGACAGACAGCGCCTTGGGCAAGGGCTTGGGCGCCTTGGGCGGCCGGATGCCGTCCACCGGGTTGTGCGCCACGAGAGCCTGGCGGCCCCACCAGCGGTACAGGCCGCGCCAGGCGGCCAGCGCGATGGCGATGCTGCGCGGGCCCAGACCGCGCGTGCGCAGCTGCGCCACCCAACCGCGCACGTGGTGCGGCTGCGCCTGGCGCAACTCGACGCCTGCGGCCTCTGCGCCGGCCTGCAGCCGCGCCAGCGCCTCGGTGTACAGGGCCAGCGTGCGCGCGGCCAGGCGGCGCTCGACCGTCAGATGGCCGATGAAGGCCTGCAAGTCGGCGTGCAGCGGCGGGGCGGTCAAGGTACGCCTCTCAGGCCCGCGCGATGGCCGCGTTGATGGCGGCGTCTGACACGAACACCAAGCCGTCGTCCTACGCTGCCGGGCGCAGCCGCGACAGCGCAGCGCTGGCGACTTCGCCCACGCGTTGCAGAAACTCGGTGCCCATGTCGGCGGTGTAGCGCGTGGGGTCGGGTGAGCCCAGCACCAGCAGACCGAAGGTGCTGTCGCCTTGGCGCAGCGGGATCATGGCGAGCGAGGTGACGCTGGCTGCGTCGTCAAACCAGCGTGCGGCCTCGAAGCCGGCGTTGACGCCGCAGTAGGGCACCGTGAGGCTGGCGCTGAAGCTCTGCAGGTCGCTGCTGGCCGCCTGCGCGTAGGCCTGGCCGTCGTGGCCTTCGCCCAGGCCCCACAAGCGAATGCCGGCCTGCGGGATCATGAACTCGTGGCGCAGTGAGTCGACCATGCGGCCGGGCAGCAGGGCCGGGTTCTGCGTCAGCAGAATGGCGCGCGTGAAGCGGTGCAGCCGGTCGGCGATGGCCAGGTTCTCTTGCCCGTGGCGGATCATCTCGATGATCTTCAGCTCCAGGCCCTTGATGCGCTCGCGCAGCATTTCCATCTGTCGCTCTTGCAGCGACACGGCGCGTTGGCCGTGCGGGCTGGTCAGCTGCACGCTGGCCAGCAGCTCGGCGTGGCGCTCGAAAAACCCGGGCGTGTTGGCCAGGTAGTTGGCGATGTCGGATTCGGTAATGCCTTGGATGGTCACAGTTCGATCTCTCCTTCGAAAACGGTGTGTGCGGGGCCGGTCATGAGCACGGTGGCGTTGTCATGCGGCCACTCGATCAACAAATTCCCACCGCGCGCGTGCACGTCGACGCGGCGATCAAACCAGCCCAGGCGGATGCCGGCCACCACGGCGGCGCAGGCGCCGGTGCCGCAAGCCAGCGTCTCGCCGGCGTCGCGCTCGTGCACGCGGATGCGGGCCTCGGTGCGCGACAGAACCTGCACAAAGCCGACGTTGACCTTGCGCGGGAAGCGCGCGTGGGTTTCGATGCGCGGGCCCAGCGTGGCCACCGCTGCGGTGTCGACATCCGTCACGCGCAGCACGGCGTGCGGGTTGCCCATCGACAGCACGGCGATCTCGGCGCCTTCCACGGGCCAAAGCTCGAAGTCAGCCTCGCGCCGCGGCGCCAGGCCGCGGGCGTCGAACGGCAAGCGGGCGTGGTCAAACACCGGCCGATTCATGTCCACGCTGACGCGGCCGTCGTCTTGCAGTTGCAGCTCGAGCACGTTGTTGACGGTCTCCACCGTGACGCGGCGCTTGTCGGTCAGGCCGCGCGCGTGCACATAGCGCACGAAGCAGCGCGCGCCGTTGCCGCAGTGCTCGACCTCATCGCCGCTGGCGCCATTGAAGATGCGGTAGCGGAAGTCGACGCCGGGTGTGCTGCTGCGCTCGACGGCCAGGATCTGGTCGGCGCCGACGCCGAAGCGGCGGTCACCCAGGCGGCGCAATTGCTCGATTGAGAGTTCGATGCGCTCGCGCGTGCCGTCGAGCACGATGAAGTCGTTGCCGGCGCCCTGCATCTTGGTGAACTTCAGCCGCATCGCCGGATTATGGGTGGCTAGTCGTACACCGAAGGCGCGCCCGGTGGCCGCGTCTTGAAGCGCTTGTGCACCCACAGGTACTGCGCCGGGCAGCGGCGGATCTGCGTCTCGATCCACTGGTTCATGCGTGCCGCGTCGGCCTGCGCATCGTCGCTCGGCCAGTCGGGCCAGGGTTCCAAAAAGCGCACGACGTAGCCCTGGCCGCCGGGCAAGATTTCGGCCACCACGGGCTGCACGATCATGTCCAGCGAACGGGCCAGCCGGGATGGCGCCAGCAGCGTGGCCGCGGGGTGGCCGAAGAAGGGCACGAAGGCGGCGTCGCGCAGGCCGAAGTCCATGTCCGACGGGTTGAAGAAGGCGTTGCCGCGCTTGATGGCGCGCACCATCGGTAACGCGCTCTGCTGCCGCGTGAACATGTCGACCAGCCCGAAGCGGCCGCGGCCGCGGCGCAGGGCTTCGTCGAACACGGCATTGCTCTGCGCCGTGTAGACGTTGGCGACGCGCCGGGTCTGGAAGAGCTGTGTCGCGGCGCCGGCCACGTCGACGCCCAGGAAGTGCGGCACCAGCCACATCACCGGCCGCTGGCTGCGTTCGGCCAGGTGGACGTCACCCTCGACGCGGATGAGGCGTCTCAAGCGCGCCGCGCTGGCGTACCACAGCAGGGCACGCTCAAGCAGGCTGCGTGCCAGCCACTGAAAGTGCTCGCGCACGAGGGCCTGGCGCGCAGCAGGGGTCAGCTCCGGCAGGCACAGTTCGACGTTGCGCCGCGCCACGCGCCGGCGGCGCCCGGCCAGCGCGTGCAGCACGCGGCCCAGCGCGCGCCCCAGCGCCGCCTGTGCGCCCAGCGGCAGCAGGTGCAGCAGCCACACCCCGGCCAGCAGCAGGCGCGCGGCCGTGTTCAAGTCGGGTCCGCCTGGCGCGGCGACTTGTAGCGGTGGTAGCCCCACAGGTACTGCGTCGGCTCTTGTGCGATCAGGGCCTCCATCGAGCGGTTGATGGCGGTGGCGGCGGCCAGTGTCCAGGCCTCTTCGTCCATCTTGCCGCGCGGCGGCAAGGGCTCGGCCAAGGGCGCGAACTGCACCGTGTAGCCGCTGCCACCCGGCAGCCGCGTGGCCCAGATGAGGCAGATGGCCGCCCCGGTCTGCTGCACCAGGCGCGCCGCCAGCGTCATCGTGTAGGCCGGCTTGCCGAAGAAAGGTGCCCAGACGCCCATGCCTTCGGGCGGTACCTGGTCGGGCAGCACGCCCAGGGTCTGGCCCTTGCGCAAGGCACGCATCAGCAGCCGCACGCCGGCCAGGTTGGCCGGGGCCGTGGCCAGGGCCGGGCGGGCGCGGGCGGTCTCCTCCAGCTCACGCAGCCAAGCCTGGCGCGCCGGCCGGTACAGCACGGTCATGGGCTGGCGCGCGCCAAAGCGCTCGGCATAGGCCTGCGCCGCAACCTCGAAGCTGCCCAAGTGCGGCGACAGCATGACGATGCCGCGGCCCTGCACGAGCAATTTGTCGACCAGTTCGGTGCCCTGCCAGATCACGGGGTCGGCGATCGGCTGTTCGGGCGGGCGCAGCCACAGCCGGGGCAACTCCATCACCAGCCGACCGGCCTCGGCCACCGAGGCCCGCCGCGCGCGCGCCGGCACGCCGGCCAGAGCGGCGTTGAGGTTCAGGCGCTGCCGGTAGCTGGGCGAAAAAAGGTAGGTGGCCCAGCCCAGCACGGCGCCGATGGCGTGCAGAAACCACAAGGGGCGGCGCGAAAGCCAGAGCAAGACGCGTTTCATCGTTCGTATAATTCGCCGGTCGCCGAGTTAAAGGACAACTTGCGGGGCGATGGGTGGATGCCAAGGATAACGAGGCCCACCGGGTGGTCTGGCTGAACTGTGGTGTTCAGGCAGCAACTCAACAAATCCGCTAAAGCGTTCGCCGCGGCTCCAGGCAATCTGACCAGCGACGACGCACCGGTCAGCATTGCAACAACCCAGGAGCCCCACGTGGCGAACGACTTCCTCTTCACTTCCGAATCCGTCTCTGAAGGTCACCCCGACAAGGTGGCCGACCAGATCTCTGACGCCATCCTCGACGCGATCTTCAAGCAGGATCCGCGCAGCCGCGTCGCCGCCGAAACCCTGTGCAACACCGGCCTGGTGGTGCTGGCCGGAGAGATCACCACCAACGCCCACGTCGACTACATCCAGGTCGCGCGCGACACCATCAAGCGCATCGGCTACGACAACACCGAATACGGCATCGATTACAAGGGCTGCGCGGTGATGGTCTGCTACGACAAGCAGAGCAACGACATCGCCCAGGGCGTCGACCACGCGTCCGACGACCACCTCAACATCGGCGCCGGCGACCAGGGCCTGATGTTCGGCTACGCCTGCGACGAGACGCCCGAGCTGATGCCCGCGCCGATCTACTACGCGCACCGCCTGGTCGAGAGGCAAGCCCAGCTGCGCAAGGACGGCCGCCTGCCCTTCCTGCG
>JANPMR010000216.1:0-5254 GCA_031427055.1 Rubrivivax sp. | reverse complement strand
CAATGGAGTAATTCAATGCCCGCAATCACTGCAAGCATGGTGGCCGAACTGCGCGCCAAGACCGACGCGCCCATGATGGAATGCAAGAGGGCGCTGACCGAGGCCGACGGTGACGCCACGCGCGCCGAAGAGATTCTTCGTGTCAAGCTGGGCAGCAAGGCCGGCAAGGCAGCTTCGCGCATCACGGCCGAAGGCGTGATCACGGCTTCGGTGAGCGGCGCCGTGGGCGCGCTCGTCGAGATCAATTGCGAAACCGATTTCGTGACCAAGAACGATTCGTTCCTGGCTTTCGCCAATGCCGTCGCCGCGCTCGCCGCCGAACGCGCTCCAGCAGACTTGGCCGCGCTGTCGGCTCTGCCGCTGTCGCAAGACGGCTTTGGCCCGACGGTCGAAGATGTGCGCAAGGGTCTCATCGGCAAGATCGGCGAAAACATGTCGATCCGCCGCTTCAAGCGCTACGCCGATGGCGGCCATCTCGCCAGTTACCTTCATGGCACACGCATCGGTGTCATCGTCGAGTTCACGGGTGACGAGGTCGCGGCCAAGGATGTGGCGATGCACGTTGCCGCCATGAAGCCCAAGGCGCTGGCCACGGGCGACGTTGCTGTGCAACTGATCGAGGTCGAGCGTCGTGTGGCAGCCGAGAAGGCCGCCGAGGACGCCGCCACCGCAGTGGCCGCCGGCAAGCCAGTGCAGTCGGCCGAGATCGTGGCCAAGCGGGTCGAGGGGTCGGTGCAGAAGTTCCTCAAAGAAGTTTCGCTGCTCAACCAGACCTTCGTCAAGAACGACAAGCAGAGCGTCGAGCAGATGCTCAAGGAAAAGGCGACCCAGGTCGCCGGCTTCACGCTCTACGTGGTGGGCGAGGGCATCGAGAAGAAGGTCGATGACTTCGCGGCCGAAGTGGCTGCGCAGGTGGCTGCGGCCAAGCTGCAGTAGGCCGCTTGCGGCGCTTGGCGGTAAACAGCCGAGCCTGGGCGCCAGCGGGCGCCCCTTACACTGACATGTTTCCATGAGGAGTCTGTTCTGATGCCGGCGTACAAGCGCATCCTGCTCAAGCTGTCGGGCGAGGCCCTGATGGGAGACGATGCCTACGGCATCAACCGCGCCACCATTGTTCGCATGGTGCGCGAGGTGCAGGACGTGACCCGTCTGGGCTGCGAGGTGGCCGTGGTTATCGGCGGCGGCAACATCTTCCGCGGCGTGGCCGGCGGGGCGGTGGGCATGGACCGCGCCACCGCCGACTACATGGGCATGCTGGCCACCGTGATGAACGCGCTGGCGTTGGCCGACACGATGCGGCAAGAGGGCATGACGGCGCGCGTGATGTCGGCCATCAGCATCGAGCAAGTGGTCGAGCCCTACGTGCGGCCCAAGGCCTTGCAATACCTTGAAGAAGGCAAGGTCGTGGTTTTCGCCGCCGGCACCGGCAACCCCTTCTTCACCACGGACACGGCCGCTGCGCTGCGCGGTGCCGAGATCGGTGCCGAGATTGTTCTCAAGGCGACCAAGGTCGACGGCGTCTACAGCGCCGACCCCAAGAAGGACGCCACGGCAACGCGCTACACGCAGATCAGCTTTGACGAAGTGATCGCCAAGAACCTTCAGGTCATGGACGCAACGGCCTTCGCCCTGTGCCGCGACCAGAAGCTGCCGATCAAGATCTTCAGCATCTTCAAGCCCGGCGCGCTGTTGCGCGTGGTGCAGGGCGATGACGAAGGCACCCTGGTGCACGTTTGAGGAGACCGAACTAGCATGGCCAGCTTCACCATTCCCGACATCAAGAAGACCGCCGAAGAGAAGATGGGCAAGTCGGTCGAGGCGTTCAAGCAAGAGTTGCACAAGATTCGCACCGGGCGCGCCCACCCCGGTCTGCTCGACCAGGTCCACGTCGATTACTACGGCTCTCAGGTGCCGATCAGCCAGGTGGCCAATGTGTCGCTGCTGGACGCGCGCACGATCAGCGTGCAGCCCTGGGAAAAGGGGATGGCCGCCAAGATCGAACGCGCCATCCGCGAGTCGGACCTGGGCCTCAATCCCTCGTCCCAGGGCGATCTGCTGCGGGTGCCGATGCCAGCCCTGACCGAAGAGCGCCGCAAAGAGCTGTCCAAGGTCGTGCGCCATGCTGGCGAAGAGGCCAAGATCGCCGTGCGCAGCGTGCGCCGCGAGGGCAACGAGCATCTCAAGAAGCTGCTCAAGGACAAAGAAGCGGCCGAAGACGATGAGCGCCGCGCGCAAGACGAAGTGCAGCGCCTGACTGATCGCACCATCGCCGAGATCGACCGCCTGGTGCAGGGCAAGGAAGCGGAGGTGATGGCCGTCTGAGCACGGCCATCGCCCCTCTTTAGCGCACCGATGTCCGATCTCGCACCCGCCGCAGGCGCCGACGGGTCCATCGCAGCCGAGCCCGGCTCCGTGCCGCGCCACGTGGCCCTGGTGATGGACGGTAACGGCCGTTGGGCGCGGCGGCGCTACATGCCGCGCTTCTTTGGCCACAAGCAGGGTGTCGACGCGCTGGTGCGTGCCGTGAATTCCTTTGCTGACCGCGGTGTCGAGTACCTCACGGTGTTCGCCTTCTCGTCCGAGAACTGGAAGCGCCCCAGCGAAGAGGTCACTGGCCTCATGAGCCTGGTGTTGGTGGCGGTGTCCAAGTACCTCACCAAGCTGGCCGGCGACGGCGTGCGCATCCGCATCGTGGGTGATCGCTCACAGGTCTCGGACAAGCTGCGCCAGGCCTGGGAACACGCCGAAGAGATCACCAAGAGCAACCACCGCATCACGCTCGCCGTGGCCTTCAACTACGGCGGCCGCTGGGACGTGGTGCAGGCCTGCCGGCGTGCCATCGAGCAAGGCGTACCGACCGACCAGGTCGATGAGGCCTGGCTGTCGCGCAACATGGCGCTGTCGTTTGCGCCCGATCCCGACCTCTTCATTCGCACTGGCGGCGAGATGCGCATCAGCAACTTCCTGCTCTGGCAGGCGGCGTACTCCGAGCTCTTCTTCACCGAGTGCCTGTGGCCCGACTTCGGCGCCGCCGAGATCGATGCCGCGCTGGCTGCCTACGCGGCGCGTGACCGGCGCTTTGGCGCCATCGCGCCCCACACCGTGAACGCGGAAGGGCTCTGAACCCGATGCTGCGCCAGCGCATCATGACCGCGCTCGTGCTCGTGGCGCTGCTGCTTGGCGCCCTGATGAGCGCTCAGGTCTGGCCGTTCGCGCTGCTGACCCTGGCGCTCATCGCCGCCGGCGGGTGGGAATGGGGCCGCCTGAACCAGGCGCTGGGCTGGCAGTCTCTGGCGATGGGTGGACTGGTTGCGGTGGCCGGGCTGGCCGTGCTGCTCGGGCACTGGACCCCACCGGCGAGCCTGTGGTGGGCCGCACTGGGCCTCTGGCTCGTGGCGGGCACTGTTGCGCTGCGTGCCGGGCCTTCAGCCTGGCCGCAATTGCCGCGCAGTGCGCGCTGGTTGCTCGGGCTGGTGGCGCTGTGGGCCACCTGGCTGGCCGTGACGCAGGCGCGCGGCATGGGCGCGAACTTCCTGCTGTCGGTGCTGTGCCTGGTGTGGATGGCCGACGTCGCCGCCTACTTCGGCGGGCGTGCGTTTGGCCGGCGCAAGCTGGCGCCGTCGATCAGCCCGGGCAAGAGTTGGGAGGGTGTGTGGTCGGGCATGGCCGGCGTGCTGCTGCTGGCCGCGGTGTGGATCTGGCTCGACAGCCGTTTCGCGTTTGACAGCGCGAGCCTGTACACGAGCCTGTGGTCTGCGCTGGGCCTGTGGGGCATGGCGCTGGCGCTCCTGGCGCTGTGTGGCCTGAGTGTGATGGGCGACCTCATCGAGTCGCTGGTCAAGCGCGCCGCGGGTGCCAAGGACAGCAGCCAGCTGTTGCCCGGCCACGGCGGCGTGCTCGACCGTGTGGACGCGCTGCTGCCAGTGATGCCGGTGGCGATGGCGCTGGCAACGCTGGGCGCACCATGACGCGTCAACGTCTCGTCATCCTGGGTTCCACCGGCTCGGTGGGCACGAGCACGCTCGATGTCGTGATGCGGCACCCGGAGCGTTTCGAGGTCTTCGGCCTCACCGCGCATCGGCGCCTGGACGAGTTGCTGGTCCAGTGCCGGCAGTTCCGCCCGCGCTACGCGGTGCTGGGATCAGAAGGCGAGGCCGCAGAGCTGCGCATTCAACTCCGTGCCGAGGGCCTGACGACTCAGGTGCTGGCCGGCCCGCAGGCACTGTGCGATCTGGCCGCCGAGCCCGAGGTCGACACCGTGATGGCAGCCATCGTCGGCGCCGCGGGCCTGCCACCCTGCATGGCCGCGGCGCGTGCCGGCAAGCGCCTGCTGCTGGCCAACAAAGAGGCCCTGGTGGTCGGCGGCAGCCTCTTCATGCAGGCCGTGGCGCAGGGCGGCGCCACGCTGCTGCCGATAGACAGCGAACATTCGGCGATCTTCCAGTGCCTGCCCGAAGACCGCAGCACCTGGCGCAAGCGCATCGATCACATCGTGCTCACCGCCAGCGGCGGACCCTTTCGCGAGCGTGCGCACGAGGCGCTGCACGACGTCACCCCCGAGCAGGCGGTGGCCCACCCCAACTGGGTGATGGGCCGCAAGATTTCGGTCGACTCGGCCACCATGATGAACAAGGCGCTCGAGGTGATCGAGGCGCGCTGGCTCTTCGATCTCGAGCCAGAGCGCATCCGTGTCGTCGTGCACCCGCAAAGCATCATCCACTCGATGGTGGTGTGCCGTGATGCGTCGGTGCTGGCCCAGCTGGGCACGCCCGACATGAAGGTGCCCATCGCCTATGGGCTTTCGTTTCCTGAACGCATCGAGTCCGGCGCGGCGCGGTTGGACTTCCTGTCGCTGAAGGCGCTGAGCTTCGAAGCGCCCGTGCGCAGCCGCTGCCCCGGCCTCTTCCTGGCCTGGGACGCCTTGCGTGCCCCCGCCGGCACCACCGCCATCCTCAACGCCGCCAATGAAGTCGCTGTGGCAGCCTTCCTGGCCGGAACCATTCGCTTCACGGCGATTCACAGCGTCAATGCGCGCACGCTCGACACCTTGCAGCCCGATCTGGGCAGCGCCCACACGCTGGACGATCTGCTCGACCTTGACCGCCGCGCCCGCTCCTGCGCCGGCCGCGTCATGACGGAGCTGGCAGCGTGATCACTTTGCTGGCCTTCATCCTGACGCTCGCCATCCTGGTCGTCGTCCACGAGTACGGCCACTACCGCGTGGCGGTGGCCTGTGGTGTCAAGGTGCTGCGCT
>JANPMR010000215.1:0-9521 GCA_031427055.1 Rubrivivax sp. | reverse complement strand
CGCGACACCACGCCAGCGATGCTCCACATGAGCGCCGCGGCGATCATCGCCAAGACCGCTTGTCGGTGGGTCACCGGTCGCTGGCCGGACGGCGCGGTGGGGCCATCAATCGCGCGAAGCCCGCTTGCGGTCGTGCTCTTTGAGGAAGCGCTTGCGGATGCGGATGCTCTTGGGCGTGATCTCGACCAGTTCGTCGTCGGCGATGAACTCCACCGCGTACTCGAGCGTGGCGTCGATGGGCGAGGTGACCTTGATCGCGTCTTCTTTTCCGCTGACGCGGAAGTTGGTCAGCTGCTTCATGCGCGTCGCGTTCACCACGAGGTCGTTGTCGCGGTTGTGGATGCCCACGATCATGCCCTCGTACACCGGGTCACCGGCCTTCACGAACATGCGGCCGCGGTCGTCGAGCTTGCCCAGCGCGTAGGTGAAGATTTCGCCCTCGTCCATGCTGATCAGCACGCCGTTCTTGCGGCCTTCGATCTCGCCCTTGTAGGCCTCGTAGCCGTCGAAGATGTTGCTGATGAGGCCGGTGCCGCGCGTCAGGTTCATGAACTCGTTGCTGAATCCGATGAGCCCGCGCGCCGGGATGCGGTACTCCAGGCGCACGCGGCCGCGGCCGTCGGTTTCCATGTTGACGAGATCGCCCTTGCGCTCGCCCATGGCCTGCATGACGCCGCCCTGGTGCTGGTCTTCGATGTCGGCCGTCACCAGTTCGATCGGCTCGTGGCGCTCGCCACCCACGTCGTGGAAGACCACGCGCGGCTTGCCCACCGCGAGCTCATAGCCTTCGCGGCGCATGGTCTCGAGCAGGATGGTCAGGTGCAGTTCGCCGCGCCCCGAGACCTCGAAGATGCCGTCCTCTTCCGATTCCTTGACCTTCAGCGCCACGTTGCTCTGCAGCTCTTTCTGCAGCCGGTCCCAGATCTGGCGGCCGGTGACGTACTTGCCTTCGCGGCCGGCCAGCGGGCTGTTGTTGACGCAGAAGTTCATCGTCAGCGTCGGCTCGTCCACCTGCAGCATGGGCAGCGGCTGCGGCGCCAGCGGGTCGGTGATGGTCACGCCCAGGCTGATGTCGGCAATGCCGTTGATGAGCACGATTTCGCCCGGGCCGGCTTCGGTTGCAGCGATGCGCTCGAGGCCTTCGAAGGTCTGCACCTGGTTGATGCGGCCCTTGAAGGTCTTGCCATCGGGCCCTTCCATCACCAGCACGTCCATCGGCGCCTTGAGCGTGCCGGCGTTGATGCGCCCGACGCCGATGCGGCCCACGAAGGTGGAGTAGTCGAGCGACGAGATCTGCAACTGCAGCGGTGCGGCGGGGTCGCCTTCGTGCGCCGGCACGTGGTCCAGGATGGTGTCGAACAGCGGGCTCAGGTCGGGCCCCCATTGCTCGCCATGCGCACCCTCGGTCATCGAGGCCCAGCCGTTCAGGCCCGAGGCGTAAACCACGGGAAAGTCGAGTTGCTCTTCGGTGGCGCCAAGTTTGTCGAAGAGTTCGAAGGCGGCGTTGATCACGTAATCCGGGCGCGAGCCCGGCTTGTCGACCTTGTTGACCACGACGATGGGCTTGAGGCCCAGCGCCAGCGCCTTCTTGGTGACGAAGCGCGTCTGCGGCATGGGGCCCTCTTGCGCGTCGATGAGCAGCACGACGCCATCGACCATGCTCAGCGCGCGCTCGACCTCACCGCCGAAGTCGGCGTGCCCGGGCGTGTCGACGATGTTGACGTGGGTCTCTTTCCAGGTCACGGCGCAGTTCTTGGCCAGGATGGTGATGCCGCGTTCGCGCTCGATGTCGTTGCTGTCCATCACGCGCTCGGCCACTTTCTCGTTTTCGCGGAAGGTGCCGCTCTGGCGCAGCAGCATGTCCACCAGCGTGGTCTTGCCGTGGTCGACGTGGGCGATGATGGCGATGTTGCGGATCTGTTTGGTCATGACCTTGCCTGGACTTCGAGGGGACTGAGGAGCCGGTCGGCGATGAGTTCGCCGCCCGCAATGTGGGCGCTGCCGAGAAAGGCGCGTGGATGGGTGCCGTAGACGCGCACACACGGCGTGTCGGCCAGCGCGACGCGGCGGCGCAGGCCGGTGAGGAAGCGGCCGGCTTCGTCGTCGGCCAGGTGGACTTCGGGCCAGGCCGCCAACAGCGCATCGGCCGGTTGCAGCAGCGCGTCGCGGGCGGGTTCATCGAGCGCGGCAAGTTGCTCGAGCGTGACCGCATCGAGCACGTTCAGCGCGCCACTGGAAGTGCGGCGCAGCGCCGACAGATGCGCGCCGCAGCCCAGCACAGCGCCAATGTCTTCGGCCAGCGTGCGGATGTAGGTGCCTTTGCTGCAGCTGACGTCGATCACCAGCCGCTCATGCTGCCAGTCGACGATGTCCAGACTGTGAATCGTGATGCGTCGCGCGGCGCGCTCGACCTCGACACCGGCGCGTGCGTACTCGTACAGCGCGCGGCCCTGGTGCTTGAGGGCGGAGTGCATGGGCGGCGTCTGCTCGATGGGGCCGACAAAGCGTGCGCAGGCGGCCTCGATGGCGGCGCGGTCGACCGTCACGGGTGCTTCGGCGATGACATCACCCTCGCCGTCGCCGGTGCTCGTGCGCTGGCCCAGACGCAGCGTGGCGGTGTAGCGCTTGTCGGCATCCAGGCTGACCTGGCTGAACTTGGTGGCAGCGCCAAAGCACAGCGGCAGCAAGCCGGTGGCCAGCGGGTCGAGCGTGCCGGTGTGCCCGCCCTTCTCAGCCCGCAGCACGCCCTTGGCCTTTTGCAGCGCGTCGTTGCTCGTCCAGCCCAGCGGCTTGTCGAGCAGCAGCACGCCGTGCAGGGCACGGCGGGGCTGGCGCGGCGGCCGGGCGGTCGACATCAGTCTTCCTTGGCGCGGACCGAATTGGCGCGCGTGATCAGCGCCGAGAGATCGGCGGCGCGCTCGGTGGTCTTGTCGAAGTGGAAGTGCAGCGTCGGCACGGTGTGGATGGACAAGCGCTTGAAGAGGCCATTGCGCAGGAAGCCGGCGGCCTCGTTCAGCGCCGCGGCGCTGTCTTCAGCCGTGCCGACCAGCACCGAAAAGTAGATCTGGGCGTGCGCATAGTCGGGCGTCACGTCCACGCTGTTGATCGTGACCATGCCGACGCGCGGATCCTTGAGATCGCGGATGAGCTCGGCCACGTCGCGCTGGATCTGGTCTGCGACGCGGTAGCTGCGGTTGGGAACGGCCTTCTTGTGTCGCATGGTGTGCTTGGAAGTGCAAACCCCGCCTACTTTTCAGGAGGCGGGGTTTGCAGGTGAACAGCAAATCCGCCTTACAGCGTACGGGCGACTTCCTTGACTTCGAAGAACTCGAGCTGGTCGCCTTCCTTGATGTCGTTGTAGTTCTTCAGCTTGATGCCGCACTCGAAGCCTTCCTTGACATCGCGCACGTCATCTTTCAGCCGCTTCACTGACTCGACCTCGCCGGTGTAGACCACGATGTTCTCGCGCAGCAGGCGGAAGCGGGCGTTGCGGATGACCTGGCCGGCGGTAATCATGCAACCGGCCACCGTGCCGATCTTGCTGGCCACGAACACGGTGCGGATCTCGGCCGTGCCGATGACTTCTTCGCGCTGCTCGGGCGCCAGCATGCCGCTCATCGCCGCCTTGATCTCGTCTACCGCGTCATAAATGATGTTGTAGTACTTGATCTCGACGCCGTTGCCTTCGGCCAGCTTGCGCGCGCCGGCATCGGCCCGCGTGTTGAAGCCGATGATGACGGCCTTGGACGCGATGGCCAGGTTGACGTCGCTCTCGCTGATGCCACCCACGGCGGCGTGCACGATCTGCACCTTGACCTCGGTGGTGCTGAGCTTGATGAGGCTCTGCGCCAGCGCTTCTTGCGAGCCCTGCACGTCGGCCTTGACGATGAGCGACAGCGTCTGCGCGGCGCCTTCGCCCATGTTCTCGAACATGCCTTCGAGCTTGGCCGCCTGGCGCCGGTTGAGCGTGACCTCGCGGTACTTGCCCTGGCGGAAGGTGGCGATCTCGCGCGCACGGCGCTCGTCGGACAGCACCATGAATTCGTCGCCGGCCTGTGGCACTTCGGTCAGGCCCTGAATTTCGACCGGCAAGGAAGGCCCGGCCGATTCGCAGGCCTTGCCGTCTTCGTCGAGCATGGCGCGCACGCGGCCGTAGCTGCTGCCGGCCAGCACGACATCGCCCTTGCGCAAGGTGCCGCTCTGAACGAGGATGGTTGCCACCGGGCCGCGGCCCTTGTCCAGGCGGGCTTCGATGACCAGCCCCTTGGCGGCGGCCGCGGTGGGCGCCGTCAACTCCAGCACTTCGGCCTGCAGCAGCACTTGTTCGAGCAAGGTGTCGATGCCAGTGCCCATCTTGGCCGAGACGCTGACAAAGGGCGATTCGCCGCCGAAGTCTTCGGGGATCACGCCTTCGGCCACGAGCTCGCTCTTCACGCGCTCGATGTTCGAGTCAGGCTTGTCGATCTTGTTCATGGCCACCACGATCGGCACACCGGCGGCCTTGGCATGCGCGATGGCTTCCTTGGTCTGCGGCATGACGCCGTCGTCGGCCGCTACGACCAGGATCACGATGTCGGTGGCCTGCGCGCCGCGTGCCCGCATCGCCGTGAAGGCGGCGTGGCCCGGGGTGTCGAGGAAGGTGATCATGCCGCGCGGCGTCTCGACGTGGTAGGCGCCAATGTGCTGCGTGATGCCACCGGCCTCGCCTGCCGCGACGCGAGCGCGCCGGATGTAGTCGAGCAGGCTGGTCTTGCCGTGGTCGACGTGGCCCATCACCGTGACCACCGGGGCGCGCGGCAGTGCCTCGCCGTCGGTGCCCGCGGTTTCCTCTTCGGTAAAGGCTTCCGGGTCATCGAGCTTGGCGGCCAGCGCCTTATGGCCCATTTCCTCGACGAGGATCATCGCCGTCTCTTGATCGAGCTGCTGGTTGATGGTGACCATCTGGCCCAGCTTCATGAGCTGCTTGATGACCTCGCTGGCCTTGACGCTCATCTTGTGCGCCAGGTCGGCCACCGAGATGGTCTCGGGCACGTGCACTTCCTGCACGGTCTGCTCGGGCTGCGCCGTGAAGCCGTTGCCGCCACCGTCGCGTTCGCCACGGCGGGCGCCACCGCGCGGGGCGCGCCAGCCGGCACGGCCGCCGCTGCTGTCGCCGCGGGTCTTGAGCGCGGCGCGCTTCTTGGCCGCGTCGTCGGCCCAGCTGGACGACAGCTTCTCGGACTTGACCTGCTTGTTGACGCCGGGCTTGGCCACAGTGCTGCCGGGTGCCGCAGCGCCGGGCGCCGCCTTGGGCTTGTGGATGGTGCCCTTGATGGCTTCCTTGGCGGCCGCGGCCGGGTTGACCTTGGGCTCTTCTTTCTTGGCGACGAGCACCTTCTTGGGCCCGCTCATCATGGCGCGGATGGCGGCGGCTTCGGCCTCTGCGGCCTTGCGGCGGCGAGCCAGATCCTCTGACTTGGCGGCGTCCTCGGCGGCCTTGTCGGCGGCCTTGACGACACGCAATACCGGCTTGACGGGCTCAGCCGGCTTGGCCGGTTCCACAGCCAATGGGGCTGGCGCTGCGGTCACAGCTGGCGCCGCCTTGGCGCCGACGGCGGGCAATGCCTGGGCCGCGGCAGCGGCTGCTTGCGCCGCGGCGGCAGCTACGGCGTCGGCTGCAGCCCTGACAGCGGCTTCGGCAGCAGCGGCCTCGGCGGCCTCGCGAACGGCACGCTCGTGCTCTTCGCGCAGGCGGCGCGCCTCTGCAAGCTCTTGCTCTTGCACGCGGATGGATTCGGCCTGTGCGCTGGCTTCTTCCTCACGCCGCAGCAGGTCGAGGTCTTCGGCGCTCGGGCCTTCTTCGGCGCCGGGCGCCGCGTCATCGCGCTTGACGAAAACGCGCTTCTTGCGCACCTCGACCTGGATCGAGCGGGCACGGCCACTGGCGTCGGCCTGCTTGATCTCGGTTGTGGTCTTCTTGGTCAGCGTGATCTTCTTGCGCTCGGCACTCGGCACGGTGCCGTGCGATGTGCGCAGGAAGTCGAGCAGACGCTCCTTGTCTGACTCGGTCAACGCGTCGTCCGGCGACTGCTTGGTCACGCCAGCCGAATGCAGCTGTTCGAGCAGCGCCGTCGTCGCGCGGCCTAGCTGCGCGGCGAACTGTGCGACGGTGATCACGGCCATGGGGTCGGTTTCCTCGGGTATTCGGTGCGGTCGGGCTGCTGCGATCAGGCGGTGAACCAGTGTTCACGCGCCTTCATGATCACGGCCTTGGCACGTTCTTCGTCAATGGCGGTCATCTCGGTGAGCTCGTCGACGGCAAGGTCGGCAAGCTCATCGCGGGTGTGGATGCCGCCGCCGGCGAGCTTGGCGATCAGTTCGGGCGTCAGGCCTTCGAGGTCGCGCAGATCCTGCGAGACTGTCTCGACGCCTTCTTCCTTGACGATCTCCATCGTCAGCAGGGCATCCTTGGCACGCGTGCGCAGTTCGTGCACGGTGTCCTCGTCGAAGGATTCGATCTCCAGCATCTCGGACAGCGGCACATAGGCCACTTCTTCGAGGCTGGTGAAACCTTCGGCGATCAAGATGTCGGCGACTTCGGCGTCGACGTCGAGCTTGTCGACGAAGAGTGCGCGCACCGACTCGCTTTCGCCGGCCTGCTTGGCCTGCGATTCTTCGGCGGTCATGATGTTGATGCGCCAGCCGGTCAGCTCGGACGCCAGGCGCACGTTCTGGCCGCCGCGGCCGATGGCGATGGCCAGGTTCTCTTCGTCGACCACGACATCCATCGCGTGGCGTTCTTCGTCGACCATGATGCTCTGCACGTTGGCCGGCGCCAGCGCGCCGATGACGAACTGCGCCGGGTCATCGCTCCACAGCACGATGTCGACACGTTCGCCCGCCACCTCGTTGGTGACCGCATTGACGCGCGAGCCACGCACGCCCACGCAAGTGCCGATGGGGTCGACACGGCGGTCGTGGCTGACGACGGCAATCTTGGCGCGGCTGCCGGCATCGCGGGCGCAACTCTTGATCTCGAGCAGACCCTGCTCGATCTCGGGCACCTCTTGCGCGAAGAGCTCGATCATGAAGCCCGGCGCATTGCGCGACAGCATGATCTGCGGGCCGCGCTGCGTGGGGTCGATGCCCTGCAGGTAGGCCCGCACGCGGTCGCCGCTGCGCAGGTTTTCCTTGGGGATCATCTCGCTGCGCTTCAGGCGACCTTCGACGCGACCGCTCTCGACGATGATGTCGCCCTTGTCCAGGCGCTTGACGGTACCGACGAAGATCTTTTCGCCGCGCGCCAGGAAGTCGTTAAGCAGCTGCTCACGCTCGGCATCGCGGATCTTCTGCAGGATGACCTGCTTGGCGGCTTGTGCACCGATACGGCCGATCGGCACCGACTCGATGGCTTCTTCGATGTAGTCGCCTTCCTCGATGTCGGGGATGCGATCGAGCGCATCCGAGAGCATCTCTTCGGCGTCCGGGTTTTGCAACCCGGCGACGTCGGGCACCACCAGCCAGCGGCGGAAGGTTTCGTAGTCGCCGGTGTCGCGGTCGACAGCCACGCGGATGTCCCACTCGGCACCATGGAACTTCTTGCTGGCCGACGCCAGCGCGGCTTCGACCGCGCCGAACACGACATCGCGTTCCACGGTCTTCTCGCGCGAGATGGCATCCACCAACATCAGCATTTCGCGGTTCATCTTCCCCTAGCCTCCGTCATTCGCGGGCGCGGCGTCTGCCGTACCCGTGCCGCCATCGCCTTCGCCGCCGGCATTCGCCTTCGGCTTGCGGCCCTTGAAATCAACTACCGGCACGAGCCGGGCTTCACGCACTTCTTCGAGCGTGAAGCCCAGCACCTGCTCGGCCAAGCCAACCTTGAACACCAGGCTCCAGGCGCCGTCCTCGGCGCGCGTCAGCACGCCCTGCCAACCCTTGCGGCCCTTGAACGGCTGCTTCAGCGTCACGCTGATCGCCTGCCCCGTGAAGCGCAGATAGTCGGCCTCGCGCTTGAGCGGCCGATCGAGCCCGGGCGACGAGACCTCGAGGCGCGCGTACTCAAGCCCCTCGACCTCAAGCGCATACTGCAACTGCCGTGTGACCTGCTCGCAATCGTCGACGGTCACGAATTCGCTGGTGTCCGGCGTGCCGACGCCACCGCGGTAGGCGCGTCCCGCAACGCGATCAATGTAGACCCGCAGCAGACCGCGCTGCGCGCGCTCGACATCGACCAGTTCGTAGCCCAAGCCGCTAACCGTGGCGGCAATCGCCTCGCTCCAACCCAGGCGCGGACCCAACGCGGCGCTGTCGTGCCGCACGGCTGGTTCACCTGTCGTCTTGCGCTGGAATCCGCTGTCGCTCAAACCTTGATCGTCCCTGTACCGCTGAAGCCCGGGCCCGCTCGCCCGCCGCTCACTTGTCCCGCACTGCCCCGCCACACCGGGCGAGCCGCCAAGACCGATGACCGCGTGGGGACCGACTCGCGCCACATGACCATGGCGCAACCGACCCTCAAAGACGATCGAGCAAAAAAAATGGGCTGGAAGATTCCGCCCACGCAGCTTTTACCCGGAAAGGCGCATTATAGCCCGCCGAAAAAGGGTGGGCAATAGTTCACCACTCGGGAACAGCAGGCCGCCCGGCTGTGGGCTGTGCGCGTTGCCTGCCGGGCTGCCGGGCGGCCAGGCGGCCATGGCCCGCGTGCCAGAATCCGCCCGCATCAATTTCCATGCAGCCAACGGAGACACCATGGGCTTTCTCGCCGGCAAGCGGCTCCTCATCACCGGGGTGCTGTCCAACCGCTCCATCGCCTACGGCATCGCCCGCGCCTGCAAGGCGCAAGGGGCGGAGCTGGCCTTCAGCTATGTCGGCGAGCGCTTTCGCGAGCGAATCACCGAGTACGCAGCCGACTTCGGCTCGGAAATGGTCTACGAGTGCGACGTGGCCGACGATGCGCAGATTGCCGGCCTGTTCGAGCAGATGGGCCAGCGCTGGCCGCAGTTCGACGGCTTCGTGCATTCGATCGGCTTCGCGCCGCGCGAGGCCATTGCTGGCGACTTTTTCGAGGGTCTGTCGCGCGAAAGCTACCGCATCGCACAAGACATCTCGGCCTACAGCTTTCCGGCCATGGCCAAGGCCGCCCTGCCCTACCTGAGCCCCAAGGCGGCGCTCTTGACCCTGACCTATCTGGGCTCGGTGCGCGCCGTGCCCAACTACAACACCATGGGCCTGGCCAAGGCCTCGCTCGAGGCCAGCGTGCGCTACATGGCGGCCAGCCTGGGGCCCAAGGGCATCCGCGTCAATGGCATCTCGGCCGGGCCGATCAAGACCCCTGGCGGCCAGTGGCATCAAGGACTTCGGCAAGTTGCTGGGCATGGTGGCTGCCACCTCGCCGCTGCGCCGCAACGTGACCATCGACGACGTCGGCAACGTGGCTGCCTTCATGCTGTCGGACCTGGCCGGCGGCGTCACCGCCGAGATCACCTACGTCGATGGCGGCTTCAGCCACGCCATGATCGCCGGCGGCGCCGACGCCTGAA
>JANPMR010000214.1:0-4053 GCA_031427055.1 Rubrivivax sp. | reverse complement strand
ACGTTCAGGCTGCCACGGCGGTCGGGCAGGGTGCCGTCGTCGAGCACGGTCACACCCTTGGCCGCCACGCGCTGGCCAATGCGGCCGGCGAAGGTGCTGCTGCCCTTGCGGTTGAAGTCGCCCTCCAGGCCGTGGCCCACGGCCTCGTGCAGCAGCACGCCGGGCCAGCCGGGGCCGAGCACCACGGTCATCTCGCCGGCCGCCACGGCGCGGCTGTCCAGGTTGGTGAGCGCGGCCTTGACGGCGTGGTCGACGTAGCTCTCGACCATCGCGTCGGTGAAGTAGCCCAGGCCGAATCGGCCGCCGCCGCCGCCGCTGCCGACCTCGCGCCGCACCTCGCCCTTGATGGTTTGCTCGGCGATCACGGTGACGTTCAGGCGCACCAGCGGGCGCACGTCGGCGGCGCGCGTGCCATCCGCGCGGGCGATCAGCACCACGTCGTACTCGGCACCCACGCTGGCCATCACCTGCGCGATGCGCGGGTCTTTGGCGCGGGCAAGCTTCTCGACCTTTTCGAGCAACGCCACCTTCTGCGCGCTGTCGAGCGTGGCGATGGGATCGGTGGGTGCGTAGAGCACGCGGCTGGCCGCGATGCGTGGCGCACGCGCCAGTTTGACCCGCTTGTTTTGCCCCGCCGCGGCAATGGCGCGCACGGTGCGTGCGGCATCCATCAGTGCGTCCTCGGACAGGTCGTCGGAGTACGCGAAGGCGGTCTTCTCGCCCGCCACCGCGCGCACGCCCACGCCCTGGTCGATGCTGAAGCTGCCGCTCTTGACGATGCCTTCTTCCAGGCTCCAGCCCTCGTGGCGCGTGGTCTGGAAATAGAGGTCGGCGTCATCGACGCGGTGCTCGGCGATGGTGGCCAGCGCGCGCGCCAACGTGGCCTCGGACAGGCCAAAGGGCTCGAGCATCAGCGACTGAGCGATGGCCAGGCGTTCGATCGTGGGTTCGCGGGTGATCATCAGGTGGCCTTGAGGTACGGCTTGAGAGGCGGCGATTGTAGGAGCCGGCCCCCGGCGGCAAGTGATCAGCCGTCGTGCTCGTCCACGGGCACGGGCTGCCGCCGGTGCTCGCGGCGCGCCACCCAGATCGTGGCGGCGCTGATGACGGCGCCGCCCAGCAGCGTGGTTTGCGTCGGCACGTCGGCAAACATCAACCAGCCCAGCGCCGCCGACCACAGCAGGTCGAGAAACTTCACCGACTGCGTCGACGAGATGTCGGCGATGCCGTAGCTGCGCGTCAGGCAGTAGTGCCCGGCGCTGCCCAGCAGCCCGCACAGCACGAAGCCCAGCCACTGCGCCAGGTTCGGCCACTGCCACACCCACAGCGCCGCCGGGATGCTGAACAGCGTCACCGTGAAAGCCTGCCAGATCACGATCACGCCCGTGCTCTCGGTGCGCGTGAGCGCCTTGGTGAGCAAGAAGGAGCCGGCGAACACCGGCGCCGAGGCCAGCATCAGAAGGTGGTACCAGCCGCCGCTGCCCGACAGCTTGGGGCCGACCACGATGACCACGCCGGCGAAGCCGATGGCCGTCGCCAGCCAGCGCTCCCAGCGCATCGGCTCCTTCAGGAACAGGTAGGCGCCGATCATGATGAACAACGGCCCGGTGAAACCGATGGCCGTGGTGTCGGCCAGCGGGATGTGCGGCAGCGCCAGAAACCACAGCACCAGGCCCACGGTGTGCAGCGCGCCGCGCACAAATTGCCCGCCAAGCTGCTTGGGCCGGTAGGCCGCGGCGCCGTGGCGCCAGACCAGTGGCAGCAGCACGAGAAAGCCGAACAGGTAGCGCAAAAACTGCGCCTGCATGGGGTCAAGCTGCAGCGCCAGGCCGCGCATGAGGGCGTTGAGCACGCAGAACAGCGCGCCGCTGGCGGCCGACCACATCAGCCCGCGCACCACGGGCGAAAGGTGCGCGGTGCGCTCGGTCATCCAGCGCCGCGGCTGGCGCCAGACGCTGGGGCCGGGCTCAGGCATCGGGCTCGCCGTCGCGCTTGCTGTCACTTTCGCTGTCAGGCGCGCTGTCACGCTCGCTGTCACGTTCCAGCAGCGCGCGCTGGTAGAGCGCGTTGCGCGGCGCGCCGCTCAGCTCGGCGGCCAGGCCGACGGCCTGCTTCAGCGGCAGCTCGCGCAGCAGCACGCGCAGCGTGTTCAGCGCGGCCGGCGCCAGCTCGCCATCGGCGGCCGCCGCGGGCGCGGGCAGCGCGTGCAGCACCAGCACAAACTCGCCGCGCTCGCGGTTGGCGTCCTGCGCCAGCCAGGCCGGCAGCGTGGCGGCAAGCTGCGTGACGATGGTCTCGAACTGCTTGGTCAGCTCGCGGCACAGCGTGACCGTGCGTGCCGGTGCCGACGCGGCCAGCGCCGACAGCAGCGCGGCAATGCGGTGCGGCGCCTCGAACAGCACCTGCGTGCGGCGGTCGGCCAGCAGCAGGGCCAGCGCGGCGGTGCGCTCGCCGCCCTTGGCAGGCAGAAAGCCGACGAAGGTGAAGCCCGCACCCTGCGCACCGCCGCGCGCGCCCAGGGCGTCACCGGCGACGCTGAGCGCGGCCAGCGCGCTGCTCGCACCCGGCAGCGGCACCACGGTGTAGCCGGCGGCCGCCGCCGCAGCCACCAGCACCGCGCCGGGGTCGCTGACCGCCGGCGTGCCGGCATCACTGGCGTAGGCCACGGTCTCGCCCCGCGCCAGCCGCAACAGCACGGCCTGCGTGGCCTCCATCTCGTTGTGCGCGTGCAGCGCCAGCAGCGGCTTGTGCAGGCCGAGGTGGTTGAGCAGCTGCGCGGCCACGCGCGTGTCTTCGCAGGCCACCGCATCGACGCGGCCGAGCAGGTGGATGGCGCGCAGCGTCAGATCGGCCAGATTGCCGATCGGCGTCGCCACCACGTAGAGTGTGCCGGGCCGGTGGCTCTGGTGGCCGGCCGCGGCGGCCGCGGCGCGTTGCAGCAGGAGGGTGTCGATGGTCAAGGGGACGGCGGGTGAGGGCAGCACCAAGACCCGCGGCGACGCGGCCGAAGCGCAGGCGCTGGCCTGGCTGACGGCAGGTGGCCTGACGCTGGTGCAACGTAATTATCGGGTCGCCCGCGGCCCGCGCGCCCGCGGCGGCGAGATCGACCTCATCCTGCGCGAGCGCGACGGCACGCTGGTCTTCGTCGAAGTGCGCAAGCGCGCCAGCACGGCGCAGGGCGGCGCCGCAGCCAGCATCGGCGTGGCCAAGCGCGCCAGCTTGGTGCTGGCGGCGCGGCATTACCTGCTGCGCTTTGCGTCGCCGCCGCCATGCCGCTTTGATGTCGTGGCCATTGATGGCACCCGCATCGAGTGGCTGCAAGGGGCGTTCGACGCGGGGTGACTCAGGCGTGATACAGGCCCAGTCGCAACAGACCCGGCAGGACATGACCAGGCGCGACCTCGGGGCGATAATTGCCACTCGGGTCTACCGCCCGCCGCACCGGGCCGCCACCATGAACACCCGCGCACACGACATCCGCCACCAGCCAGCCTACGGCCCCGCCGAAGCGGCGCGCTACCTGCGCCTGCCGGCGGCGACCCTGCGCGCCTGGCTGGTCGGCCGCCGTTACCCCAAGGGCGACTCGCAGGCCACTTTCCACCCGCTCATCCGCCCCGCGCGGCCGCAACCGCTGCAGCTGTCGTTCTTCAACCTCATCGAGGCGCACGTGTTGCGCGCCCTGCGCACCGAGCACGGCGTGGCAATCGCTGAGCTGCGTACGGCCATCGCCTACGCTCAGAAGCAACTGCATGTCGATCGGCTGCTGCTCAGCCCCGAGTTGCGAACCCATGCCGGGCAGGTTTTCCTCGATCACTATGCCGAACTGATCAACCTCAGCGCATCCGGGCAGCTCGCCCTGCGCAAGGTGCTTGAAGACCATCTGCGGCGCGTCGAGTGGGACGCGTGGAAGTTTCCGGTGCGGCTGTATCCCTACATGGATGCGGCGCAGCGCTCGGCAGAACGACCCATCGCCATCGATCCCCAGGTGGCGTTCGGCCGCCCCGTGCTGCTGCGCGCGGGCATTTCGACGGCGGCCATCGCCGACCGCATCGA
>JANPMR010000213.1:0-1602 GCA_031427055.1 Rubrivivax sp. | reverse complement strand
GTAGCCCGTCAGCAGGCTCAAGCGTGGGGCTAGCCTCAGGCGCTGGCTGCCAACCGCAGCACCGCCCTGTAACCCGGCGCACCATGGTCTCGGTGCCATTCCACCTCGGTGACGAGCAGTTTTTCGATCTCGATGACCTGGAGATTGGGCAACTGGCCCATCTGGCTGTCACTCGCCGCCTTAGCCACTCCATACGCCAGACGGCGGACAAGTGGCGGCGACTGCGCAACAAGCTGGCCCACCTTGAGGTTCTGGAGGCAAGCGATGCCCTTGATGCCGAACTGTTGTCGATTGGTCGTGGGCGAGGCAGTTGATGACGTCTTCGATATCCTGGCTTGATCATTGGTCAGCCCCGCACACTCAGGGCTGCACGTAGGCTGCGGCCAGGGTGTGCAAGTGCGATCGCGAGGCCTCGTCCAGGTGCGGCATCAGAAGCGCCAGCGCGTGGTACGCACCGCGGCCCATCGCTGCTGCGGCGCTCTCGGGTTCGAGCGCCTTGCGCGGCTCGCGCACGTACTCGTAGCTCAGCCAGTAGGTCACCACCACCACCATCGACGTCGCCGTGGGTGCTGCTTCTTCGCCGGTGATGCGCACGGCGCCGCTGCGCGCCAGGCCGTCCAGCAGGGCATGCATGGCGCGCTGCTTGTTCTTGAGCACGAACTGGAAGTGCGTCTCGAGCCGGCGGTTCTTGCTCAGCAGGTCATTCAGATCGCGGTACAGGAAGCGGTAGCTCCAGATCAGCTCGAACAGCATGTGGAAGAAGAGCCATGCGTCTTCGACGTTCTCGACGCCGTCGGCTGCCTGCAAGATCTCGCCGAGCGCGCGTTCGTAGCGGTCGAACAGGCTGTTGATCAGCTCGTCCTTGGCCGGGTAGTGGTAGTACAGGTTGCCCGGGCTGATGCCGAGCTCGGCCGAAATCAGCGTGGTGCTGACGTTGGGCTCGCCAAAGCGGTTGAACAGCTCGAGCGTGACCTCGAGGATGCGCTCGGCGGTGCGGCGGGGCTTCTTGGGCGGCGGCATGTTCGCGCCGATTCTGGCATTCGGTGGGGCGGCCGCGCCTGCCTACAATCCCGCGCTTCATGTCCATGCCCAACGATTCCATCGCCGTCCGCTTCGACACCGTCAGCAAGGTCTTCAAGGGCGCACGCGGCGAACTGCGTGCACTCGACGGCGTGTCGTTCGACATCCAGCGCGGCGAGTTCTTCGGATTGCTCGGCCCCAACGGCGCCGGCAAGACGACGCTGATCTCGATCCTGGCCGGGCTGTCGCGTGCCAGCGCTGGCCGCGTCACCGTGATGGGCCACGACGTGGTGGCCGACTACGCTGCGGCGCGGCGCTCGCTCGGCATCGTGCCGCAGGAACTCGTCTTCGACCCCTTCTTCAGCGTGCGCGAGACGCTGCGCATCCAGAGCGGCTATTTCGGCGTCAGGCACAACGACGCCTGGATCGACGAGCTGCTCGCGGCCTTGGGCTTGACGGACAAGGCCGACGCCAACATGCGCCAGCTCTCGGGCGGCATGAAGCGGCGCGTGCTGGTGGCGCAGGCGCTGGTGCACCGCCCGCCGGTGATCGTGCTCGACGAGCCCACGGCCGGTGTCGACG
>JANPMR010000212.1:0-5352 GCA_031427055.1 Rubrivivax sp. | reverse complement strand
GCGCGCGCCATACCAGAAGGACATCTTTCGTTGCGTGCGCTTGCGCTCGAGTTCGTCGAAAATGATGGCCCGCATCGGCGCCATGCCGACGCCCCCGGCGATCAGGATCATCTCGCGGTCGGTGTTCTGCACCTGGAAGTCACCGAACGGACCGGCCACGTCGATCCGCTGGCCCGCGCGCAGGCCGAACAGGTACGACGACACGATGCCGGGCGGCGCATCAGTGCCGGCCGAGGGCGGCGGCACGGCCAGCCGGACATTCAGGACGATCTGACCCGCTGCGGTGTCCGCCGGCCGGTTGGCCACCGAGTAGGCGCGCGACACCGGCTTCTGGCTCGCCACCTTCAACCCGCGCCAGGCGGAATTGCGCCACACGTTGTCGAACGGTGCCGCGACCTCGATCTGCGCAAAGTCAAGTGCGTAGGCCGGAGCACTCACCTGGACAAAGGCGCCGGCGCGAAACGAGAACGCGGCGGCCGCGGGCATCTGCAGCACGAGTTCCTTGATCAACGGGGCCAGCATCGTGTTGGAGATGACCGTGCATTGCCAGCGCTCTGCGGCGAGCATGTCGGCCGCGACTTCAATGCCCAGCGCGTTGCGCACCACGACCTGACAGGCCAGGCGCAGGCCGGACCGGATCTCGCCGGCGTCCAGCCGCGCCCGCTCGGTCGGCAGCGGCTCGCCCGCGCCGTCAGCAATCCGAACCCGGCACAAGCCGCAGGTGCCCGCCCCGGCGCAGGCCGAGGGCACTGGAATGCTCGCTCTATCCAGGATCGCCAGCAGCTTCTCACCCGTCGTGCCGGCGATCATCGTCTTGCCGTTGACCGTGATCTCGACCGGCAACGACGGCACGAAAATCCTGCGCGCACCGATCACGACCAGGCTCAGCGTCAGCACGATGGCGCAGAGCAACAGCGTGGCAAGCAAGATCTCGGTCATGGCAGCTGCAACCCGCTGAAGGCGATGAAAGCCATCGACATCAGGCCGGTGACGATGAACGTGACGCCCAGGCCGCGCAGCCCGGCCGGCACATCGGCGTAACGCAGGCGCTCGCGGATGGCGGCCAGCGCCATGATCGCCAGGGCCCAGCCGACGCCGCCGCCGAATCCGAACACGACGCTCTGCGCGAAGTTGTACTGGCGCTCGGCCATGAACAGGCTGCCGCCGAGGATCGCGCAGTTGACCGTGATCAGAGGCAGGTAGATGCCCAGCGCGCGGTACAGCGCCGGGAAGTAGCGGTCGAGCACCATCTCGAGCACCTGCACCATGGCCGCAATGACGCCGATGAAGGCCAGCAGCTTGAGGAAGCTCAGGTCCACCTGCGGCAGCCCGAGCCAGGCCCAGGCGCCGGCCACGAGCAACCCGCCATGGATCAGCTGGTTCAGCGGCACCGTGATGGTCTGCACGACCACCATCGCGATGCCCAGTCCGACGGCGGTATCCATCCTTCGCGACACCGCGAGAAAGGTGCAGACGCCGAGGAAGAAGGACAGGATCAGGTTGTCCGCGAACACCGAGCGCAGGAAGATCTCGGTCATGACGGCGCGCCCTCGCGCGGCGCGACGATCGGGTACTCGTCGGGCTCGACCTGTTCGGGCCGCCAGGTGCGTTGCGCCCAGATCAGCAGGCCGAGGATGAAGAAGGCGCTCGGCGCCAGCAGCATCACGCCCAGCGGCACGAACCAGCCGCCGGAGGCCACCGTCGGCAAGACCGCCAGCCCGAGCAGGGAGCCGACGCCGAGCAACTCGCGCAGGGCGCCGACGAGGATCAGGATCAGCGAGTAGCCCAGTCCATTGCCCAGGGCGTCGAGCATGCTCGGCACGACCGGGTTGCGCATGGCGAACGCCTCGGCTCGACCGAGCACCAGGCAATTCGTGACGATCAGCGAGACGAAGATCGACAGGCGCTGGCTGATCTCGAACGCGAACGCCTGCAAGAAGAGGTCGATAACGATGACCAGCGCGGCGATGATCGTGATCTGCAGGATCAGTCGGACGGCACCCGGGATGTGACGCCGGATCGCGCTGATCACGGCGCTGCTGGCGACCAGCGCCGCCGTCAGGGCCAGCGACATCGTCAGCGCCGTCGCGACCGACGTCGTCACGGCCAGCGCCGAACAGATGCCCAGGACCTGCAGCGTGATCGGGTTGTTGCCGACGATCGGGTCCGAGACCAGCGTGAGGCGGCTTGCCATGCTCACAGCTTCCCGTTGCGCAGGCTCTCGAGCACCGGCCCGTAGCCGTTCTCGCCGAGCCAGAACTTGAGCATGTTGCTGACGCCGCGGACGGTTCGCGTCGCTCCGGTGATGCCGTCGACCTCGTGTACCGTGGCGCCCGTGCCGCGCACCACGGAGAGACGAACCTCGCCGCTGGCGTCGCTGATCTGCTTGCCCGGCCACAGCTGCTGCCACGCCGGATCCTCGATCTTGGCGCCCAGGCCGGGCGTCTCGCCGTGCTCGACGATCTTCAGCGAGGCCACGGTATTCAGGTCCCCGCGCAGGGCCAGGAAGGCGTGAATGGTGGACTGGTAGCCCGAGCCGTAGATCGGCAGGACGACCAGCTCGAGCCGCTGCGGGCTGCGCAGCACATGGATGCGGGCCAGGTTCGGCCTGCGCCCGATGCGAGCGAAGTCGGCGTCGGCGGCGATCGGTGTGCTCGTTTCTTCAGCGGCGGCCGCCGCGCGCATGTCGAACTTGGCCGGATCGACCCCCGGGGCCTTCAGGCCGGTCGCCAGATCGACGACCAGCGTCTCCATCTTGCCCGCGCCGGGCGGCACCCCGCCCGCGTCGACGCCGGGCAGGGTCGTGACGACCTCCTCGAGGCGGGCCTGCTGCTGCGCCGCACGGTTGGCCTCCTGCAGCGGGCGCAGCATGACCGCCGCGACCGAGACCACCAGCGCACAGACGGCCGAGACGGCGAACGCCATGCCGAGCGTCTTGGCGGTGCTGTCGTTGGGCAGCGACAGCAGCCGCCGCAAGAGCCGGACGGGGTTGAGATCAGCCATGCAGAGATCTCCTTCGATAAGCCCAATACGCAACCACCGCATGGTCGATCAGCGGCGCAAAGATCGACGCCAGCAGCGCGGCGAACACGACCGCCTGCGGCGCACCGATGCCGCCCAAGCCCTGGCCCAGGATCGCCGTCAGGGCCCCACCCAGAGCACCGTAGAGGAGGCGGCCGGCCGGCGTCGACGGCGATGCGACCGGGTCGCCGAGCAGGAAGACGAGGCCGAACGCGACGCCGCCAAGGCCCGGCAGCGCGGCCGCGTCGACGCCGAGAAGCAGCGCGGTCGCGGCCAGCGCGGTCACGGCCGAGGCCAGCACACGCCAGGAAAGAATGCCCGTGGCCAGCAGCATGGCCGCGGCGGGCACACAGGCCAGCGCGACCACCGACCCGGCTCGTGCGCGACATCGGGAAAGGAGATGAACACAAACGCCAGCGTCACGACCGCGCCGCTCACGAAGTTGCGTCCCCAGCCGCCGAAGACCATCTCGCCGAGCACCGTGCCGAACGAGACCGCCAGCACCCATTGCCACAGCGCCAGGTCGCCCGGCGCAAGGACGCCGATCGCGACGGCGCTAACCAGCGCCGTCGGCGACATCGGCATGCCCGCAGCCACGCGAAAAACCAGTTGCCATGCAGCGACCACGGCCAACGCCACGCTGACGCGCAGGGCGGCGTCCAGACCCTCCTGCACCAGCAGCACGGCCAGCGTCGGCAGCAGCGCGGCCGCGATCACCCAGCCCACCGTATTGCGTGACCAGACCCCGCGAATCATGGCGCCGGCTCCAGCGCATCCAGCGTGGTGCGCAGCAGCGCGCCGAAGTCCTGCGTGGCCCCGGCGGCATACGTGACCAGCGCCAGATCCTCTTCGAGCAGTTCGCAGCAACCGAGTCGGGCCGCAGTCTCGCTGTCGCCGACGCTCAGGGCACGCAGCAGCGGCATGACCGGCAGGTCCAGCGCCAGCGCGCGCTCAATGGCCGCGGTGGCAACGATGGACGGCGGCTTCAGGCGGCCGGCATGTCGCGCAAACCATCCTGTTTGCGTGGGTGCCGGAGGGCGCGGCACGACACTGACCTGCCAGTGATGGCGGCGCAGAAAGCGGCTCGGATGACCGTCGAGCAGCGAGCCCGAAACGATCTCATGGGCGCCTTCGGTCATCTCGCCATGCACCAGGTCATCGAGGTCCGCCCCCAAGGCAACGCGCACCAGCCGCGGCTTGCGAATGCCCGGCCCGGCCAGGGCGATCACGCGTTCGCCGGCGAGTTCACCCGTACGCAGCAGGGTGCCGATGGCCATCACGTCCTGGTAGTTGATCTGCCAGACGGTTCGCCGGCCCCGCAGCGGAAAAAGACGGTTGACGTGGGTTCCGGCGAGCCCGGCGGGGTGCACGCCGGCGACTTCGACGCAGCGGACCTGCCCGCCGGCCTGCACGACATGCTCGCCAGTGCCCTGGCAGACGAACACGGGGCCATCGGTCAGTCGCTTCAGACAGGCCACGCCGCGCGCGAAGTCTTCCGCGCCGCCGGCCAGGACTACGCGGGCGTCGGCGGCCAGGGGATGCGTGTCCAGTGCCGTGACGAAAATGGCATCTGCGGCGCTGCCCGGATCGGGAATGCGCCCGAAGGGGCGCGCGATGAAACTCGGCCACAGCCCGCTGGCCAGCAACAGCGACTGCGTGCGCTGCCGGTCAGGTTGCGTCGGAATGTCAAAGCGCCTGCGTTCGTCGCCATCGACACAGACGCTCAGCGAGGTCAGACGCCGTTTCTCGCCGATGTGGATGGCGGCCACGGTGCCCGACACCGGCGCGGTGAAGTGAAGGTCCGGGCGCTTGCGGTCGCGCCACAGTGACGCGCCTGCGGCCACGCGGTCGCCCTCGGCGACCAACAACTCGGCGCGAACGCCCGGGCTGTCGACGCCGAGCAGGCCGACCGTGCGGACCGGATTCGCGGCCAAAACTTGCTGGATCGGCGACCCGGTCACTGCGATCTGTAGTCCACCTCTGACGACGAGCTTCATGCGGTGCCCTGCTGCGCAAACACGGACAGCATAGGCGGCGCCCCCGCATGGGCACTTGACACAGGACAAGGTACGGAATGCGCCCAGGGATCGTCGCGGCACACGTTGCCGCGCGGCCGTGGGATCAGAATGCCAGCGCCCGTTACGCCGCCAGCAGGGCGCCAAAGCGCTGCAGGTCGAAGTTGCACGGATAGGAAATTTAACCGCATGAGGCGAAGTATGACATGGGTTGAAACGCCCGTGCTCCCTGAAGTTTGAGCCGCCGAACCACGTGATTGGCGATATCCTTGCTCGCCAAACGGTTTGCGCTCGGCCACGCACGCAGCCCTACTGC
>JANPMR010000211.1:0-6452 GCA_031427055.1 Rubrivivax sp. | reverse complement strand
AACCGCATGGACTACATCACGCGCTTCGTGGCCGAGCTGCAGGTCGGCACCGTCAACGTGCGCGAGGTGCCCGGCTACCGGCTCGAGCTGACGCCCTTCGGCGGCATCAAGGACTCGGGCCTGGGCTACAAAGAGGGCGTTCAGGAAGCCATGAAGAGCTTCACGAACCTCAAGACCTACTCGCTGCCATGGGTGTGACACGCCGGTGCTGCATTTACTGAACCTGCTCGCCGCCATCGCCCTGCTGGTGTGGGGCACGCACATCGTGCGCACCGGCATGCTGCGGGTGTTTGGCGAGAACCTGCGCGAGGTGCTGTCACGCAGCGTCAGCAACCGCTTCACTGCCGCGCTGGCCGGCCTGGGCGTGACCAGCCTGGTGCAAAGCAGCACGGCCACCTGCCTGATCGTGGCCTCGTTCGTGGGCACCGGACTGGTCGGCACGGCCGCCGGCCTGGCGGTGATGCTGGGCGCCGACATCGGCACCGCATTGATGGTGGCGGTGTTTTCCTTCGACCTGAGCTGGCTGTCGCCGCTGCTCATCTTCGTGGGCGTGGTGATGTTCATCTCGCGCCAGAACAGCGGCGTGGGCCGCGTCGGGCGCGTGCTCATCGGCCTGGGGCTGATCACGCTGGCGCTGCAGCTCATCGTGGCCGCCACCCGGCCGCTCACCGCGTCGCCCGAGGTGCGCGCGCTGCTGGCGGCGCTGCCGCAGGAGGTGCTGCTCGACATCGTGGTGGGCGCCCTGCTGGCGGTGCTGAGCTACTCCAGCCTGGCCATCGTGCTGCTCACCGCCACGTTGGCCGCGCAAGGCCTGCTGCCGGGCAACGTGGCGCTGGGCCTGGTGCTGGGCGCCAACGTCGGCAGCGGCGTGCTGGCGGTCATCGTCACCTTGCGCGGCACGGCCGAACTGCGCCGCCTGCCGCTGGGCAACCTGATGTTCAAGGCCGTGGGCGCGCTGCTGGCCATTCCGCTGCTGGGTCAGGCGCATGGGCTGCTGCAACACTACGTGGCCGACGTGCAGCAGCAGGTGGTGATGTTCCACGTCGGCTTCAACATCATGCTGGCGCTGACCTTCATCGGCTTCACCGGCCCGGTGGCCCGCCTGGCCGAGCGCATGCTGCCCAAGACCCGCAGCCCCGACGACGACCAGCGGCCGCGCCACCTCGACCCGGTGGCGCTGGCCACGCCCTCGCTGGCCATCAGCTGCGCCGCGCGCGAGGCGCTGCGCCAGGCCGACGTGGTCGAGACCATGCTGCGCGGCATGGTGACCGTGCTGCGCGACAACGACCTCGAGCTGGCCGAACGCATCCGCCGCATGGACGACACCGTCGACGAGCTGTACTCGGCGATCAAGTTCTACCTGACGCAGATCTCGCGCGAGGCGCTGTCCGAGCGCGAGAGCCGGCGCTGGACCGACATCGTCAGCTTCACCATCAACATGGAGCAGATCGGCGACACCATCGAGCGCGCAGTGCAGGACATCGAGGACAAAAAGATCCGCAAGAACCGCCGCTTCTCCGACGCCGGCATGGCCGAGATCTGCCATTTGCACGAGCAGCTGCTGGCCAACCTGCGCCTGGGCATGAGCGTGTTTCTCGACGGTCACGTGCGCGATGCGCGCAAGCTGCTGGAAGAGAAGGCGCGTTTTCGCGAGCTCGAGCACGAGTACGCCGCCAACCACATCGGCCGCCTGCAGGACAACACCGCGCAGAGCATCGAGACCAGCTCGCTGCACCTGGACCTCATCAGCGAGTTGAAGCGCATCAACTCGCACATCTGCTCCATCGCCTACCCCATCCTCGAGGCCGCAGGCGCGCTGTCGGCCACCCGCATCCGGCCCAGCCAGCTGGGCGCGCTCGACGAAGCCTCACGCTGAGATGAAACGGCCCCCAGCTCACTTCGTTCGCTGCCCCCGAGGGGCGCGTCAGTGCCTTCGGGCGGCCGAGCGGCACTGACATGCTGACCCTGGCCGACATCGAAGCCGTGTTCGTCCGCCGCGGCGCCGAGCAGTACAGCGGCGAGCCCGTGACGCAGCTCGAGCACGCCTTGCAGACCGCGGCACGCGCCGAGGCCGAAGGCGCCGACGACGAACTCGTCACCGCCAGCCTGCTGCACGACCTGGGGCACCTGCTGCAAGACCTGGGCTCGGGTGATGACAGCCCCACATTGCGCGGCGTGGACGACGTGCACCAGTACGCCGCGCTGCCCTTCCTGCGCGGCCTTTTTGGCGAGCGCGTGCTGGGCGCCATCCGGCTGCATGTCGACGCCAAGCGCTACCTGTGTGCCACGCGGCCGGGCTACCAGGCCGCGCTGTCGGCCGATTCGCAGCGCAGCCTGCTGCTGCAGGGCGGCGTGTTCAATGCCGATCAAGCCGCGGCCTTCATCGCCCATCCCGGCGCGCCCGACGCGGTGCGTCTGCGCCTGTGGGACGACCTCGCCAAGACGGCCGGCGCGGCGACGCCGCCGTTGTCGCACTTTCTGGCCCGCGCGCGGCGCGTGACCTTGTCTGCTGCGACGGACCGCGCTTGACGCTGACCTGGCCGGTGATGCTGGCCGTGCTGTGCGGTGCGGCGCTGCATGCCGGGTGGAACGCCCTGGTCAAGTCGGCCGGCGACAAGGCCGTGGACACGGCGCTGATGCACTTTCTGGCCGCCTGGGTTGCTCTGCCCTTGCTGCTGATGGTGGGCCTGCCGCAGGCCGCGAGCTGGCCCTTCATCGCCGCCTCGCTGGTGATCCACATCGGCTACTACATCGCCCTGGCCGGCGCCTACGAGCACGGCGAGCTGGGCATGACCTACCCCATCATGCGCGGCTTTGCGCCCCTGCTGGTGGCCCTGGCCAGCGGCGCGCTGATCGGCGAATCGCCCACGCCCGCGGCCTGGCTGGGCGTCATCGGCATCACGCTGGGCGTGGCGATGGTCGGCTTGGCGCACCCGGGCGAGGCACTGCACCACCGCAAGGCGCTGGCCTTCGCGTTTGCCAACGCCGCCATCATCGCCGTCTACACCGTGGTCGATGGCTTGGGCGTGCGCACCGAGGTCGCTGCTGGCGGCAGCGCCTGGCGCTACGTGCTGATCCTGTTTGTGCTCGACGGCCTGCCCTATCCGCTGCTGGTGTGGCTGCGGCGCAGCCCGGCGCAGCGCCGCGAGATCGTGGCCTACGCGCGCGGCCGCTGGCCGCTGGCCGCGCTGGGCGGCGCGGCGTCGATGGCCAGCTACGCCATCGCGCTGTGGGCGATGACGATGGCGCCGGTGGCCAGCGTGGCCGCACTGCGCGAAACCAGCGTGCTGTTTGCGGCGCTGCTCGGCACCTGGCTGCTGGGCGAGAAGTTCGGCCTGCAACGTGCGCTGGGCACTGCAGTCGTCGTGCTGGGTGTCATCGGCCTGCGGATGGCCTGAGAGTGTGAGAGGCTGACGGCGCTCACAATGCGGGCCGTTGCCGCGCCCGCGGCCGCGCCACTCACCTGAGACGCACATGACCGACACCGTTCTCGTCACCGGCGGCAGCGGCTACATCGCCGGCTTCCTGATCCGCCAACTCGTCGCCGAAGGCTGGACGGTGCGCGCCACCGTGCGCAGCCTGGACAAGGAAGCCGCCACGCGCAAGCTGCTGGCGGTGGACGACAGCCGGCTGACGTTCTTCGCCGCCGACCTGATGTCCGACGCCGGCTGGGCCGAGGCGATGAAGGGCTGCAGCCACGTCGCGCACCTGGCCTCGCCGTTGCCGGCCGGCGTGCCCAAGGACGCCAACGAACTGATCGTGCCGGCGCGCGACGGCGCCTTGCGCGCCCTGCGTGCGGCCAAGGCCACGGGCGTGCAGCGCTTTGTGATGACGTCTTCTGTGGCCGCCAACGCCTACGGCCGCGGCCGCGGCGTGCACCATTTCACCGAGGCCGACTGGACCAACCCGGCGCAGAGCGGCATCTCGGCCTACATCCAGAGCAAGACCATCGCCGAGCGCGCCGCGCGCGACTGGATGGCGCGCGAGGGCGGCGACATGGTCTTCTGCACCATCAACCCCTCGGTGGTGCTGGGGCCGGTGTGGAGCCGCGATTACTCGAGCTCGGTCGTCATCCTGCGCAAGCTGCTCGACGGCAGCATGGCCGCGCTGCCCGACATCGGTTTTGGCGTCGTCGACGTGCGCGACGTGGCCGACCTGCACGTGCGCGCGCTCAAGGCGCCGGGCATGGCGGGTGAGCGCTTCATCGCCTCGGGCCGCTTCATGAAACTGCGCGAGATGGCCGACATCCTGCGTGCGCGCCTGGGCGACGAAGCGCGGCAGGTGACCCGGCGCAATCTGCCCGACTGGCTGGTGCGCATCGCCGCGCGCTTCAACCCGATGGCGCGCGCGGTGATCGGCGAGCTGGGCAACGAGCGCCACCAGGACGCCTCACACGCCAAGGCCGTGCTCGGCTGGGCGACGCGGCCCGAAGAGCAGAGCATCGTCGACACCGCGCGCTGCCTCATCGACCTGGGGCTGATCAAGCCGCGCTGAGGTTTCGGGTCGGCCTGGGATGCGCGGCATGTTGGCCGCCACCGCACAGCCGCATCCCGCAGGCCACCCGGCTAGCGCAGCCTGAACGCCGACACCGCCTGCACCAGCTGCACCAGCTGCTGCGCCTGCTGCTTCAGGCTGTCGGCGGCGGCGGCGCTCTGCTCCACGAGTGCGGCATTTTGCTGCCTCGCCTGGTCCATCGTGCGGCCCGCGTCGAGCGCTGGGCCAGGCTGCGCACTTCGCTGGCCACCACGGCGACGCCGCGGCCCTGCTCGCCAGCACGCGCGGCTTCCACCGCGGCGTTCAGTGCCAGGATGTGGGTCTGGAGCGCGATGCCATCGATGACCGAGATGATGTCGGCGATCTTGCGGCTGCTCTCGTTGATGCCACGCGCGATCTCTTCGCTGGCCGTGGCCACCGGCTCGGCGTTGCGCTTGACCTCGCCCACGATGCTGGCGAGCTTGGCCTGCATGGCATCCATCGAGCGCAGCATCTGGTGCGTCTCGTCGTTGCCCTGCGGCTCGATGCTGGACGTCAGATCGCCTTGCGCCAACCGCCAGGGCGCCGGCGGCGATGAGCAGGGCGACGGCAATCTGCAAACGCGTGGCGGTGACGCCCGCGCGCACCTCTTCGGTCAAGCTCTGGCCGCTCTTCTCGATCAGGTCGGATTGCTCCGCCATCTGCTTCTCAAGTGCGGCAAATGCGTCTTGGAAGGGCGGCAGCGCTTGCAGCCTTTTAAGCTGCTGATTGAAGTTCTCGGCGTGTTTTTGGTTGCGAGTCAGAACTTCAGGCCGTACCAGCCGAAACCCAGCGTCCACAAGGTGCCGCTGCCCCTGGCCTTACGGCTGGCGGTGAGGTCCAGGCCGATGCTGTCCTTGGCCAGCCACCCGCGCGCACCCACAGCTCGCACGGTGCCGCCAAAGACCTCTTTCTTGCTGTTGCTCTGCATCTCGGCAAACACCAGGGCGCGCTCGTGCGGCGCCCAGGTCAGCGCCAGATTCGTCAATCTGGCGGTCTGACCGCTGGCGCGGTCGCGGTCGCGTTCGGGGCCGATGTTGAGGTGCAGCGTCAGTTCGTCATTCACTGCCAGGGTGGCCAACGCCAGCGCGCCGCTAGAGGCGCGCTGCCAGCCGGCGCCGGCAGGCTGAGCCCAGGATGCCCCGAGCTTGAGGCCGAAGTTCAACTCACCGATCCCGGTCTTCAGACCCCAGGACTCGGGCGCAAACTTGAAGGCCAGCCCGGCCGCGCCGCGCACCCCATCGCTCGGCGAGAACTTGGTGTAGTCGACGCCGATCTCCATGCCCGGCAAGATGCCGCAGGCCGGTGCCACGACAAGGGCCTTCTGGTCGGCGGCCCTCTCGGCCCAGATCTCGATATAGCACTCGCCGGCCTCGGCCGTGCCGGCGTCGTCGGTGCCCAGTGGACGCCCCGCATGGGCCCAGGGGGCCAGGGCGCCGCAGAGGATGACAACGCACAGCGCGCGCAGATTGAACATGGCGGGGCCCCTTGGCTGACCAACATCCTCGATATCGGATCACGCAAACCTGACTTGAGCCCGATGCGTACCCAATGCGAGCGCGACGATAGGCGATTCGAAGGTCAGCGCCAGGCCGCGTCTGCGCTGGGCACGGCAGGCCGCGGTGACATCTCCGGTGGTCACCGGTGGTCACCGGTGCGACTAGCATGCGCACCATGAACGCCGCCACCGCAGACCGTCCGCAGAGCCTGGGCGAAGAGATCGCCAACGCCGTCAGCCATGGTCTGGGCTTCTTGCTCGCCGTGGCCGCGATGCCCATCCTGGTGTGGTTTGCGGCGCAGCGCGGCGGCGCTGCGGACATCACCGCCGCCACCGTGTTTGCCGGCACGATGATGCTGCTCTACGGCATCTCGGCGCTGTACCACGCGCTGCCTGTCGGGCGCGCCAAGCATTGGCTCAACCGGCTCGACCACGCCGCCAT
>JANPMR010000210.1:0-3125 GCA_031427055.1 Rubrivivax sp. | reverse complement strand
CTGCGGCGCCATCGCCCTGGACTGGCTGCTCGGGCACATCGCCGCCACCGGCTGGCAGCCCCGCCTGGGCCGGTTGACGCTGGCCTTTGCCAACGTCGAGGCCTATTCGCGCTTCGACCCCGACGACCCGTTCTCGTCGCGTCTGATCGACGAGGACTACAACCGCGTCTGGGGCGATGACGCCCTGCTGGGCCCACGCGACAGCGTCGAGTTGCGCCGTGCCCGGCTGCTGCGCCCCTTTGTCGACGCCACCGATCTGCTGCTCGACATCCACAGCATGAGCGAGCCCTGCCGGCCGCTGATGGTGTGCGGCCTGGCCGACAAGAACGCCGCCTTTGCCCGCCAACTGGGCATGCCGGCCGACCTGCTGGTCGACACCGGCCACCCGGCCGGCCTGCGCATGGTCGACCGCGGTGGCTTTGCCGACCCGTCAAGCCCGAAGCGCGCGCTGCTCATCGAGTGCGGCTTCCACTGGGAGCGCGCCGCGGCCGAGGTGGCCATCGACTCGCTGGTGCGCTTTCTGGGCCTCACGGGCCTGGCCGATGCCGCCTGGGTGACCACGCACGCAAGGCTGCCGCTGCCGGGTCGCCAACGCCTGGTGCGCGTCACCGAGCCGGTGGTGGCGCGCTCAAGCGATTTCCGATTTCTCGTGCCGGCGGTGGGCCTGGGTGTGGTGGCCAAGGCCGGCACGCCCATCGCGCAGGACGGCGACAAGGTCTGGCTGGCGCCCTGCGATGACACCGTGCTGGTGATGCCCGGCACGCGCAACCTCAAGCCCGGCGGCACGGCCGCGCGGCTGGGGCGCTACGTCGATTGACCGAGCCGCCAGGCTCGGTCATGCGGTCAGACGGCGGCCAGCTGGAAGCCGGGTGTGGAGCGCGACAGGGCCTCTTCATCAGGAGTCATTTCGGTCGCCACGCCCTCGAACAGCGGTGTCGACAGGTAGCGCTCGCCGGTGTCGGGCAGCATGCAGCAAATGACCGAACCCTCGGGTGCGCGTTCGGCAACCTGAACCGCTACCGCCAGCGCCGCGCCGCCCGAGATGCCGGTGAAGATTCCTTCCTCCGCAGCCAGCCGCTTCGACCAGGCGATCGCGTCGGGGCCGGTGACCGGAATCAATTCATCGTAGAAGTGCTGGTCGACCGACTCCTGCAAAACGTAGGGGATGAAGTCTGGCGTCCAGCCTTGAATCGGGTGCGGGCTGAAGGCGGTGTGGCTGGCGCTGGGCGAGTGGTCGGCGCCCCGTTCCTGCGCGACGCCGCTGCCGAGAAGCGGGGCGATCGAGGGCTCGCTGAGAATGATCTTCGTGTTCGGGCGTTCCTTGCGCAGCACGCGCGCCACGCCCGTGAGTGTGCCGCCGGTGCCGTAGCCCGTGACCCAGTAGTCGAGGGGCTCGCCCTTGAAGTCGGCGAGCAGTTCCCTTGCGGTTGTGTTCTCGTGAATCTTGGCGTTGTCGGCGGTCTCGAACTGGCGCGCCAAGAACCACCCGTTGGCGTCGGCAAGTTCCTTGGCCTTGTTGTACATCCCGAGACCCTTCGCGGCGCGCGGCGTGAGGACGACCTTGGCGCCAAAGAAGCGCATCAGGCGGCGGCGTTCGACGGAAAACGAGTCTGCCATCGTGACCACCAGGGGATAGCCCTTGGCCGCGCAGACCATCGCCAGGCCGATCCCGGTGTTGCCGCTGGTCGCCTCGACCACCGTCTGTCCGGGCTTGAGGTCGCCACGTCGCTCGGCCTCTTCGATGATGCTGATGGCCAGGCGGTCTTTGACCGACGAGGCCGGGTTGAAGAACTCCGCCTTCACGTACAGGCGCACATGCGCGGGCGCAATGCGATTGAGTCGAATGCAAGGCGTGTTGCCGATGGTGTCGACGACGCTCTCGTAGAGGCGGCCGCGACCTTCGGTCGTGCGTGATGAATGCAAGCTCATGGGGGAGGCTCCTGCGACGGTGACGAAACCAAGGCCATCCTCAGGCAGCGTCGAACACAGGCATCGCGCGCGACGGGTTTCGGATGGAAGGGCACTGAGCGTACTGGGCGGCTTGCCTTTGTCAATCCAGAGCCCATCGAGACCGGATGCGCCGCAGCGACCGATGGCTTCAGCGCAGCCAATCCAGCACGGCAGCTGCGGCCTCGGCCGGCTTCTCCATCGGAAACAGGTGCGAGCCCTCGATCCAGCTCAGGCGTTCGCCGACCAGTGCCCGCGTGGCGGCCAGCCCGGCGCGGTGGATCTCGGGCGAGCGCGTGCCGGCGACAAAACTCACCGGGCAGCGCGGCGGGTGGCGACGCAGCAGCGCGCCGAAGTGGTGCGGCAGCGTGTTGTAGATGCGCGTTTCGACCTCGCGCCGGAAGGCCAGGCGCACGCCGCCTGGCGCCGCAGCGTCGGGGTCGGGCTCGATGCCGCTGGCGATGTAGTCGCGCAGCACCTCGCTCTGCCAGCGCGCGAAAGCGCTCTTGGCCGCAAAGTGCTCCCATGCCGCATCAGCCGACGGCCACTGCCAGCGCCGGCGCACGGAGACGCGGCCGGGCGAGAAGCGCTTCATCAGCCCGCCCAGCTTGGCCATCTGCACGCTGTGCGCGCGCCAGCCGGTGACCAGCGGCGAGTCGATCATCACCACGCCCGCCGCCACGTCCGGCCGCCGGCAGGCCGCCAGCAAGCTGACATAGCCGCCCAGCGAATGGCCTACGAGCTGCACCGGCTGACCCGCCGCATGGCCGTCGATGAAGTCGAGCAACTGATCGCGCAGCCGCGGCCAGTTGCTGCTGACTGGATAGCGCGGGTCGTGGCCGATCTTGTCGAGCGCCAGCACCTGCCAACCCGCTGCGCGCCAGGCCTCGAACATCAGCCTGTAGGTGCCGGCCGGGAAGCCGTTGGCGTGGCTGAAGACGATGGTGCCGCTTCGGGCCATCGGTCTGGAGATCAAACGATGCGCTCCCCCGGCGTCGTGATCTTGCGCAGGGCATCGAATCGCGTGCTGTCCACCCTCAGCGGGTGCGCGGCGTCGCCGCCGTCCCAGCGCGGGTCGTCGATGCCCTCGAAGACCTCGCGCAGGCGCTGGCCCCAGGTGCTGTGGATCATCTGGAAGTAAGGGTTGCGCTCGTCGATGCAAACGTGTTCGTCAGACT